>DATGLJ010000084.1:0-9331 GCA_035294185.1 Occallatibacter sp.
GAGGAGCAGCGGCGCAGGTACGTTCCGCGGCTGGCGAGCGGCGAGTGGCTGGCGGCGTGGGGACTGACCGAACCGGGTTCGGGTTCGGATGCAAGCAATGCACGCACCACTGCGGTCAAAAAGGGCGATCGCTACGTGCTCAACGGCAATAAGACCTTCATCACCAACGGCCACTATGCCGATGTTGCGGTAGTCATCGCCGTTACCGACAGAAGCAAGGGCACGCATGGACTGTCCGCGTTCGTTGTGGAAAAGGGAACGAAAGGCTTCCGGCCGGGCAGGAAGGAGAACAAGCTTGGTCTGCGCGCCAGCGATACCAGCGAGCTGATCTTCGAAGACTGCGAAATCCCCGAAGAGAACCTGCTGGGCCAGGAGGGAGAGGGATTCATCGACGCCATGCGCGTGCTCGACGGCGGACGGATCTCGATCGCCGCGCTGGCGCTGGGCATTGCGCGCGGCGCTCTGGATGCTGCGCTCAAATACGTGAAGGAGCGGCGGCAGTTTGGAAAGGCAATCGCGGAGTTTCAGGGCATCCAGTGGAAGCTGGCCGATATGGCGACGGAGCTGGATGCCGCGCGGCTTCTGACGCAAAGGGCCGCTGTGCTGAAAGACGCGGGCCGCAAGGTGACGCGCGAGTCGTCGATGGCAAAGCTCTTTGCGAGCGAAGCGGCTGTGCGTATCTGCAATGAAGCGGTGCAGCTATTCGGCGGGTACGGCTTTATCAAGGATTATCCTGCAGAGAAGTACTACCGCGATGTCAAGCTGTGCACTATCGGCGAGGGAACGAGCGAGATCCAGCGCATGGTGATTGCCAGAGAGATCCTCAAGGTATCCCCCTCGAGAGGATAACCGGCAGCTACGGCGGACGCGGCTTCGCCTCATGGCGGATCGGCTTATGGGCGGCAGGCGAGACATGGGAGAAACGGTGAAGATCATCGAGTGTCCGCGCGACGCCTGGCAGGGATTGCCGGGCATCATTCCCGCTCCCGTCAAAGCAAATTACCTGCGCCGGCTCATCGACGCGGGGTTCACTCACATCGATGCAGCCAGCTTTGTTTCTCCCGCAGCCGTTCCGCAGATGGCCGATTCCGAACAGGTGCTCGAACTGCTTAAGCCGCCGAACCATGTGGAGATCATCGGCATTGTAGTGAACGCCAGGGGTGCAGAGCGCGCTATCGCTACAGGAGCTGTGCGCACGCTGGGATTTCCTTACTCGATCTCGCCGGAGTTTCTGCGGCGCAATCAGCGCCAGACGCCGGAGGAAGCGCTCATAGCGCTCAAGGCGATTGCCGCTCGCGGGCGCGCAGCGGGGCTTCATTCCGCTGCTTACATATCCATGGCTTTCGGCAATCCATATGGCGATGGCTGGAGCGAACGCGCCGTCGTTGATGCCTGCGGACGGCTCGCCGAGGCGGGCGTGCTGCAGATTTCGCTGGCCGATACGGTTGGGCTTGCCGGGCCGGACCGGATTGCGGGGACAGCAGCCGCGGCGATCGAGGCCATGCGCGGCATTGAGATTGGCGTGCATCTGCACGCGCGGCGCGACGGGGCGGCGGCGCGCGTGCGCGCGGCATTCAACGCAGGCTGCCGGCGCTTCGATGCGGCCATTGGCGGCCTGGGCGGCTGCCCGTTTGCGCAGGACGATCTGGTAGGCAATCTGCCCACGGAGATTCTGGTGGAGACATTGCGCGCGTGCGGCGCGGATCTGCCGGACTTTGGGCCGCTCGATGGATTGATCGCCACGAATGCTGAGATTGATAACCAGTACGGAGCCGGTTCGCGTTTGCAAGCTTTTCCTCAGGGACAAAAGCCCCATTGATTTTGCGATGGTTTTACGTGCGGGCTGAAACCCGTACCCTGCAAAGAAATCTGACTCAAAATCGCAGTTCGCAAGAGGTTGGAGAATTGGATTACGAGACGATAGCGGTTGCAGATCGGAAAGCGGATGGGGGAGCGGTTCGCACCATTACGCTGCGGCGGCCGGAGCGGCGCAACGCCATGACGCCGCAGATGCAGACAGAACTCATCTCTGCGCTCGAAGAAACGGCGCGCGGCGCAGCGCGCGTGCTGGTGCTCACCGGCGCGGACGGGGCTTTCTGCTCCGGGCTCGATCTGGCGGCCCTTCAGTCGATGCAGAATCAATCGGCGCTCGAGCATCGCGCGGATGCTGAGCGCATTGCGCGGCTTTTCCTCGCCCTGTATGAGCTGCCGATCCCGACGATCGCTGCGGTCCATGGGCCGGCCATTGCCGGCGGCGCAGGACTCGCGATCCTGTGCGACTTTACGCTGGCTACGCCGGAGGCGAAGTTCGGCTTTACCGAGGTGCGCATCGGATTTGTGCCGGCGCTGGTTTCGGCCTTCCTGGCGCTGCAAACTGGCGGCAAGCGCTGCCGCGATCTGCTGCTGACCGGTCGCATCGTCGGCGCAGAGGAGGCGCATCGTATCGGGCTGGTCAATGAGGTGGTTGCGCATGAACAGCTCGCCGAACGCGTCCGGTCGCTGGCCGATTTGCTCTTGGCGAACAGTCCGCAATCGCTCGCGGCAACCAAGCGGCTGCTCGTCAGCCAGCAGCGTCCGTGGCTCGATGCGGCCATCGAGGCTGCGATCGAGGCCGGCGTGCAGTCGCGGGAGACGGCGGATTTTCGCGAGGGCGTGGCGGCTTTTCTGCAGAAGCGGAAAGCGGCGTGGGGCGGCGGCCGGTGATTGCCGGCGGCGGCAATGGAGCGCGGAATTCCTTAATAATAGCGCCTGAGCGCCTCCCCGGGGTCTGCCTCAATTCCGAAAACGCGATAAGAATCACCGCCGATCCTGCGCTCCGGCGCCTGCGGCGAATTTGCTCAGGATGACTCTTTCAGGTTGAAACGGACAGGCGCCGCCGTGCGCTGTTCGACGATTTCCCGCGTAACGCCGCCGGCGAGTTCCTTGACTTCAAAGCCGTCGGGCGTAATGTCGAGCACGCACAGCTCGGTGATGACGCGGTGCACGACGCCGGCTCCGGTAAGCGGGAGCGTGCACTCGCGCATGAGCTTTGCGCCGCCGCCGGGAGTAGTGTGCTCCATGAGGACCACGATGCGGCGCACGCCCGAGACGAGATCCATTGCGCCGCCCATTCCCTTTACGCGCTTACCCGGAATCATCCAGTTGGCCAGATCGCCGCGCTCGGAGACCTGCATCGCGCCGAGAATCGCAAGATCGATGTGGCCGCCGCGGATCATGGCGAATGAATCGGCGCTCGAAAATGTAGAAGCGCCGGGAACGAAGGTCACCGTCTCTTTGCCGGCGTTGATCAGGTCGGCATCGACCTCCGAGTCGCGCGGGAACGGCCCCATGCCGAGCAGGCCGTTTTCCGATTGCAGAGAAACAGTGATGCCGGCCGGGATGTAGTTGGCCACGAGCGTAGGAATGCCGATGCCGAGGTTGACATAGAAGCCGTCCTCAAGCTCGCGGGCCGCGCGCTCTGCCATCTGCTGCCGGGTCCAGGGCATTGTTATTGCTCCTTGGCCGCTTCGACCGGAGCTTTCTTCGATTCATTCTGCAGAGGAGCTACCGGCAGATCGATGAAGCTGGCGCTGCCGGGCGTGTGCCAGATGCGCTGCGTGGCTTTCTGATAATCAGCCGGTTTCGCGTCCAGGATGTTGGGCACGAAGGTCTGCGGGTTGCGGTCGTAGAGCGGAAAGAGCGTGGACTGCACCTGCACCATGATGCGATGGCCGGGCTGGAAGACGTGATTCACCATGGGCAGGCCGAACTGGTAGAGCAGGGGTACGTTGGGCGTGATGGGCTCAGGGTGTTCGAAGCTGGTGCGGTAGCGGCCGCGGAAAATGTCGGTGGCGATGGGAAGCTCATAGCCGCCCATCGTCTCGTTGCCCGGCTCTTCGCCCGGGTAGACATCGATGAGCTTCACGGCCCAGTCGCTGTCCGTGCCGGAGGTAGAAGCGTAGAGGTGAACAATGGGCCGGCCAGCGAGGTGCAGCGGCTCGGTCAGCGGGGCCGTCTCGAAGCTCACCACGTCCTGGCGGTCGTCGACAAAGCGCTGATCGTGCACCAGCCACGTGCGCCATGCTCCGGTGTCAGCCTGATTGTAGGGGCGCGGCGAGAATGGAACCGGTTTGGCGGGATCGGAGATGTACTGCGTGAAGCGGGCGGCGTCGCCGCCGGCGCCGGCTTCTGCGGCGGCAGGGGCTTCGAACGAGAGCCCACCGCCGGCGCGGAGATAGATCGGCTTCGACTGGTACTGGCAGCCGTGGTCGCAGCTCAGCGGCCATTTTTCGAAGCGGTCCCAGCGGTTTTCGCCGGTGTTGTA
Source organism: Occallatibacter sp. (assembly GCA_035294185.1). Classification (GTDB taxonomy): domain Bacteria; phylum Acidobacteriota; class Terriglobia; order Terriglobales; family Acidobacteriaceae; genus Telmatobacter. Next base: position 4,304 of record DATGLJ010000084.1, read on the forward strand.
AACGAGCACGGGCGGCGTGTCGGCCCTGGGCGCGCCGTCCTTCAGATATTGGTTGAAGAAGGCGACGACGATTTCCCTATACTGCTCCGTGGTGTCGCCGGTCCAGTCGAGGGGGCCGAGCGACCAGCCCTTGCGGTTAATCTGCGAGTGGAACCACGGTCCCATGACGAGAAAGTTCATGTCATTGCGGGTGTCTTTGGGCTCGAGCGCCTCGTAGCAGTGGTTAGCGCCCCACATGTCTTCCTGGTCCCACAGGCCCTGCTCCCAGAGCACGGGAACCCTGAGCGGAATTTTCGCAATGAGCCTGTCGAGCGCCTGCTCCTGCCAGAATTTGTCGTAGGCGACGTGATCGTGGAGCTGCTGGTAGTAGGGCAGCTTGTCCACGCCGCCGTAGCGGGCAAAGTCGCCGGCCGAACCGATTTCGAGAAAGTTGGTGTAGTCGTCGTAATTCTTGCGCGGGATAGGCCGGCCCTCGCCGCGCTGCTCGGTCTGCTCGGCGATGTAGTCGAGGTTGGGCTGGCGGAAGGCGCCGTAGTGGAACCAGTCGTCGCCCATCCAGCCATCGACCATGGGGCTCTCGGGCGCGGCGACTTTCAGCGCCGGATGCGGGTCGAGCAGCGCCATCACTACGGTGAAGCCCTCATAGGAGGAGCCGATCATGCCCACTCTGCCGTTCGATTCCGGAACATTCCTGACCAGCCAGTCGATGGTGTCCCAGGCATCGGTCGTATCGTTGGGACCGCTGGGATTGAGCGGTCCGGTGGGAGGCGGGGTCATCACATACTCGCCCTCGGAGCCGTACTTGCCGCGCACATCCTGGTAGACGCGGATATAGCCGGCCTTCACAAAGACATCGTCGCCGAGCGGCAGCGCGTCGATCATGTGCGGGGAATCCTCGGCCTGCATGCGCCTGGCGGCGTTATACGGCGTGCGCGTGAGTACGATGGGCGCATTGTGCGCACCCTTGGGTATGGCGATCACGGTGAAGAGCTTTACGCCGTCGCGCATGGGAATCATCACGTTGCGGATGGTGTAGTCGTAATCGGTGCGCGGGGGAGTGAAATGCTGCGGGATGTCGGCCGCGGTGGGCGGAAGAGGATTTTGCGCAATGGCGGGCGAGACGGCGGCAAGAGCAAAGGCGAAGAAAAGAGCAGAGCGGCGAAGTAAGCGCATCGGGAGATTCCTCATTTCGGACGCGGCTGCAAACCGGCAGGCGGCGCGGCGTCAGCTTTGAGCGGGACGAGCTGAGAACTTCGTTTGGTGGGAGTATAGCAAAGGGAAAAGAGCGGGGTTTACTGCGGCGCTCCTGGCTGGCCCGAGGACTGGCCGGCGGCCGATTGCGTTGTCAGGTCCGTGACGTGAACCGTAGCCTCGACCTCGGGAACCGTTCCGTCGTTGGCCTGGACGCGCGTAGGCTTGCCGACGACCGTGATGCGCTCGATGACGCTGCCGCGCGCCGGAACCAGCACGCGACGGGTCACCGATGTATCGGCCGTGAAAACGGTAACGGGAACTTCGGCGGCGGCGTAACCGGCGTTGGCCAGCGTGACGCCGACCAGCGTATTGCCGGCCGCGGCAGGCTCGGAGAAAACCTTCTGGATGGAGATGTCGGGAAGGCCCTTGTCGGCATCGACCCAGTCGGAAAAGAACCAGCCGAGCTTTTCGCCTGTGCCGGCCTTTGCCTCTCCCTGTTCGAGCAGTTTTTCGAATGCTCCCGGGCCGCTCGATCCGGCAGCGGAGTTCGAGGCGCGCAGAGCGCCGGCGAGCGCGGAGTCGCCGGCCAGACCGCGGAGCATCCACAAAACATAGGCTGCCTTGGTGCTGTAATAAACGGGAGAGAAAGCCTCGGCAAGCGGCTGCCCCGAGCTGGTGCCGGGACTTGCCGGCTCGGCCAGCGCCAGCGCCTGCCGCGCTGTTTCCAGGGACTCGAGCGCCTTATCGCGGCCGTCGTTTTTTTCAAGCCATAGCGAACTCATGAAGCGCGCCACCCCCTCGTTAAGCCATGCATGGGGCGACTGAAACCAGGCATGGGCAAGCGCGTGAACGAGGACCATGTTGAGCTGCGCGGAAGACGCGGGGCGAATGGGCGTCGCGAGCAGCGCGCCGGTTTCGAAGGGTGCATCTTCGGGATCGGGCAGGTCGAGAATGGCAAGCTGCGAGCGCGGGCGATCGCCCAGCCAGTCCTCAAGAAACGGCGAGACGGTCTTCGCGGCGTCGGACCACGCAGCGACTGCCGGCTCGTCGGCAGGCAAGGCCCAGAGCGTGGCGTTGGCGGCCGGGTGCGGCGCGCGCGCGGCAATGAAGATGCTCGGCGCTGCAAAGTTTAGCGTGGAGCCATGAATCTCCGCGGTTGCAAAGCCGGAGGTTTCATCGCTGGCGGCGGGCGGCTCGATGAGGCGAAGATCGACGGGATAGCCGTTGATGAATGCGACAGCCGGCGGCCGGCCGGCGGGAAATTCATCGCTGAGGCGCAGGCTGAAGTGCGCGCCGGAAAGCCTCAGCTTGTGCTCGCCCATTTCGTCGAAGAGCCGCGCGCCATCGCCGAGGATCACGGGCACACTCGAGACCGGATACCAGACCACATTGCCAAAGCCGCGCAGCCCGGTAAAATCAACGCCGATCGAGTCCCAGTCGGAGTGGATGGCGATATCGTCCGGCGTCCCGATGGCGAGCAAGCGCTGCGCATTGGCTGCGATTGCGCCCGAGTAATTGGCGACGATCTGGAGCGACTGGCCCGGCGCGAGCGGTTGCGCGGGCGTTACGGCCGCCTCGTGCAGCTGGCCGGTGTGATCGGCGTCGGAGTTGAGCGTGGCCACCGGAAACGGCGCGTCCCGGCCATCGATGCGGATGCTCTCCCAGTTGAGCGAAGACGAAATCTGCAGCGGGATGTGAACGAGCGGGGTTTTGCCGTCGTTGCGCACGGTCACGAGCGCGCGGACAGCGATCTTCCGGTCGGCCACGTGGAGATGCACGTCGAGATCGAGGGCGGTGAAGGCGACGGCTTCGCGCTCGGCATCGGTTGCAACGGGCTCGGCAGCCGGCGCGGGAAGCTGCGCCGCCGGGCCGGTTGTGGTGTTGGTATGGCCGCTCTCGTCCATGGAGCGCGAGTAGATGACCTGGCCGTGCGAGGCCGGCTGAGGCGCAGCCTGACTGCCCGAAGGCGGCCCGGCCTTGCCCGCTCCTGACTGTGCAAAAAGAGGCGTCTGCAACAGCAGCGCCGCGGCGGCGTACGCCGCGCAGCGCGCCAGTGCCCGCGGGCGGCAGGCGAACAACGACATCATGAACCGAGACCTTTCCGTGCTGCCCTGGCACTGCGTGCAGCAGTCTCTTGGACGGGTTTCGTCATCGATCCGGCAGCAGCGCGGCGCTGGCGCGCGGCCTCGAAGAGGACCACGGCTCCGGCGGCGGCGACATTGAGCGAGCTGACCCCGCCGGCCATAGGGATGCGCAGCAGGAAATCGCAGGTGCGGCGGACGAGATCGTGCAGCCCCGCGCCCTCGCGGCCCAGCACGAGAACGCAGTCGCCGGTAAGGTCGAAGCGGTCGTAGTCGGCCGAGCCGCGCTCGTCGAGTCCCGCGATCCACAGGTTGCGGCTTTTGAGCGCTTCGAGGGCGCGGACGAGATTGACGACGCGGGCAATGCGCAGGTGTTCGGCGGCGCCGGCGCTGGCCTTTACGGCCGCAGCGCTCAGCGGGGCGCTGCGCCGCTCTGTCAGGATGACGCCGTCCACGCCTGCGCCATCGGCCACGCGCAGCAGCGCGCCTAGGTTCTGCGGGTCTTCGACGCCATCGAGCGCCAGCAGCAGGCGGGCAGCGGCGGGTTTGTCCGGACCGGGCGCAAAGAGGTCTTCAAGGGCGAGAAACTCCTGCGGGCGCACGAGGGCCACAACTCCCTGATGGGCGGCGGTCTTCGCCACGGCTGTGAGCTGCTCGCGGGGCTCCGGGCGCACGCGCACCCCGGCCCGGCGGCAGTCCTCGATCAGCCGTTCCAGCCGCTCGTCCTGGCGCTCGCGGGCCACCAGCACATGGTCAAAGCGGCGCCGGCCGGCGCGCAGAGCCTCTTCCACTGCGTGCAGTCCGTAAAGGACTTCCATGTCTTTAGTGTATCGGCTTCAGCCTGGCGGCCTTAGCGTCTTTAGCGCCCTTAGCCGTGGTACCTTCTATGAGCATCTAAAGCCTCGTTCAGGAGTGTGAATGTCGCAAAATGGGACTAAGCCCAGGGTTATCGTGGCCGATGACGAGCGCGCAATTGCCGAGACCATGGCTCTTATACTGAATACGAATGGGTTCGATGCCCGGCCGGTGAGCAGCGGGGAGGCGGCGATAGAGATCGCCGCCGAGTTCAAACCGGACTTCCTCGTCAGTGACATCCGCATGGGGAACCTGAACGGCATTGAGGCGGCTCTTCGCGTGCGTGAGCAGTGGCCGCCCTGCAGGGTGGTGTTTTTTTCAGCCACCATGGTGGACAACGAAACCCACCATCGGCTGCAGGAACTCGGCTTCGATTTCCTGCGTAAACCGCTGCACCCCAGTCACCTGCTGGCTCACCTGCGCAGGCAGCGCTGAGCGCCGGCCCGCAGGCGGCGACCTGAGCCGCAGGCGGCCCTCGCCGTGGGCATTGCGAAACCATCGAGCCGTTTCTTGCGGCCATCAAAATTCGACTTGCAATTGTTCAAAACCCAGCTACAATCTGGCGAAAAGAGTAGCCACATGAACGCCCCGAACAAGAAGATGGCCGCAGCATGCAGACATCCCAGGGTGCGCATCGTATCCCGGCATGAAGACGCGGAATTCGTGGAGTGCCTTGAGTGCGGCGAAGTATTCGACTCAGAGGAGTTCCGCGACATGGAGATTGAAGATTCAGCGGAAACCGAGGAGGTTTCCGACGATTCCTGACCGGACTGCGGGGCCGCGCCGGACGCCGGGCCTGCTCTTTTCCGGAACCGGCTGCTTCCATGCTGTTTTTGCAACGGCGCAGCCTTAGCCGCGCCGAAACAGGCCCATCCATAGCAGGCTTCAGCAGCGGGAA
>DATGLJ010000085.1:0-3069 GCA_035294185.1 Occallatibacter sp.
TTGCCCGCTCTGCCGCTCTGGCGTGCCTGCCGCCATCTCTCCCGCAACTGCTCTGCTACGCTCACGCGCACCTCGCTCTGAACGCGGGGAACAGGGAGCAGGAAACAGGCAAGAGAAAACGCCGTTCCCGCATTGCGCCCTGCGCCGCCGTTTTGCCGCCAAAAGAAAAATGGGCGGCTCGAAAGCCGCCCATCCGTTTGCTGACAATTCCGATCCTAGCCGAAAGCGGAATAATTCCCGGCAATGTTCGGGAAATTTTTTTCGGCTTCGGCAAGCCCGTATGAGCCGGCAATCCGGCTTCTCCCGGTCAGCCAGCCACGCTATAAACCTGACCGGCCGCGCCGCCTCTATCCCACCAGCTCCCGCCGCGCCGTCTCCGCCACGCGGCCCATGTCCGATGTCGTAAGCACGCGGATGCTGTGCTCCTCCATCGTCTCCACGCCGAAGCGGTACATCGCCAGCCGCTCCGGCTCGTCGCCGGTCGCGCCCAGCTTCGCGGCAGGCTCGATGACCGCCGTCAGTTCCAGCTCCGCCTTCTCGACCCGCGCCACGCCCTCGCGCAGCCCGGCGGCCGAAAAGGCCAGCACCTTGGCGCTCTCCACGCCCGCGCCAATGCCCGGATCCAGGCTCACCGCGTGAAACATGCGGATGACGCCGTTCGGCCGGTAGCCGAGATCGATGCGCAGCGGATCGCCGGGCCGCGTGTAATCGGCGGCCGCGATGCGCTTGCGAAGCAGATCCCACACCCCGGCGCGCTCGAACTCCGCGCGCATGCGCGCCTGGATCGCCGCCCGCCCGCTCAGCCGCGCGGTGCGCTCGCGCGGGGGAGGGTCGACATACAGGCGCATCAGCTCTTCGATTCCGGCAGGCAGGCTCTCGGCCAGATAGGCCTTGGCCTCGGTGATCTGCACATTGAGCGAAAGCGATTCGGAGAGAATGCGCATCAGCCTGTCGCGGCCCTCGCCGCCGGCCTGCAGCCGCCGGCGCAGCTCGGTCTCCATGGCCTCGAGCAGCGCCGTATCGGCGTCCGGATCGAGGCACCGCACCCGCCGCCAGTCCCGCGTAAAGCGCACTTCGGTCTCCATGCCGGCGCTTGCGGCGTCGGCCGTGCGCAGCACCACCCCGATATGCACGTACTCATTCCGCACCGCATCCGGCACATAGCGGAGCAGCTGGAACTCGCAGGCGCGTCTGGTGGTTGTGCTCATGGCGTTTTGCGGCGTTCAGGGGCAAGTGGCCGGCCTGCAGCGGCTGCTGGTCTGCGTTGCGGCCGGCCGGCAGGCGTTTCCTGTTCCCTGTTCCCCGTTCCTTATTCCTTCCCTGTTCCCTGTTGCCTGGTCCCTGCTCTCCTCAATTCACCCTCATCCTATCTCCCCATCGGCCCGTCTTCCAATCCTCTTCGCGCATTTCCTCCACCGCTTCTCCCCATTTTGGAAACGGACGCCGGTCTGTATCCCGGAAGGCCTCGATCAGCTCCCGCACCCGGCCGCGGCGGGCCAGCAGCTTCTCGACCAGCGCTTCCATTTCGCCGATATCCCCGCCGTACCACTCGGGCGGAATGTCGGCGGCCGCGGCCCAGACCGTCTCCTCGGGCATGGTTTCGATCCGCCCCAGCCAGGGCTCGAAGGATTCCCATCCTCTGATCTCGCGGTACACCTCGTTGCGATAAAAGACGCCGCGCAGCGGCGCGTCGTCGAAGCGCCACTCGCCGGCGTGGAAGCAGTAGCCGAAGTCGATGAATACGGCCCGGTAGCGCCGCTCGCGCTGCTTTTTCGCGAACACCGCCTGCCGTCCGTTGGCGTTGCCGGTCCACTTGTCGAGCGCCAGGATGCCGGCGAACTCGTCGAGGTTCTTCACTTCGAGCAGCTGCTCCTCGGCCAGGTAGTCGGCCACCTGCCCGGGCATCAGGCCGCCGGCAAACCGCGAGCCGAACTGCAGTCCCGGCCGGCAGCGCTCGCGCTTCATGCCGAGATCGATCTCCAGCTCCGCCGTGTTTTCGATCAGCCAGCTCGAAACCTCGACAATCTCCGTCTCCGGCACCGTAAGTCCGGCCGCCCGCGCCAGCCGCGCCGCCAGCATCTCGTTGGCCAGAACCCGCGTATGCTGCGGGTTGTTCTGGAACTTCACCACGTACAGATGCCCGTCGGCGGCCAGCATCAGATGGCCCTGCGCGCCGCCCCTCATCCGCCGGATCTGCTGCACAGCCAGAACCGCCAACTCCGCCCCCGCCTGCTTCGAGTCTTTCCTCCGCATTGTAAACAGCAGGGAACAGAGGACGGTTCAACCGGCGGCCTGCGGTGCAGGGTCCGCTTCATCGCTGTTCTCTGTTTGCCGCCAGCTCCGCCCGCGCCGCCAGCGCAATGGCCATTGCCATCACGCGATCGTCGTGCGTTCCGGGTTGGGCGCCGGTGCGGCCGTCGGGCAGCCGCACAAAGCTGCGGCACTCGGCCAGCAGCCGGCGGCTCAGCAGGCATTCCGGTTTTTCGGCGAGCATGGCGGCGATCCGGGCCAGCGCCGCCGGCCGGGTGACGGAATTGGTCAGCCATCCCGCCTGGCCGCCCTGCCTGAACAGGCGCCGGCAGCGGCACACCGCCTCCAGATACGCCAGCACGCCGCTGCCGTGGTTGTTGCGCTCCACCACCAGCCAGGCATCGTTGTACTCGCGCGCAATTCCGGCCGCCAGCCGCGCCAGCTCCAGTCCGCCCATGTGTCCGGCGAACTCCGCGCACTGCATCCCCGTCTCGCGGTCCACCACTTCGATCGCCGAGTAATCTCCGCCGCTGCCGCCGCCCGCCGGATCCACGGCGACCACATAGGTTCGATTCCCGGCCGGCGGCAGCCAGATCTCCATGCAGCCGTTGTAGCGCTGCTCGGCGGCCTTCCGGGGCAAAGATTGCATCCGGCTTTCGATCGCCGCCAGGTCGAAGAAGCACTCGCCGCTGGCCAGAAAACAGCTCTCCGCGTCCTCGGCGTACTCCTGCGGCGCAAGCCCCGCGAGCCCGGCGCGGATCTGCCGCCGGAATCCGATCTGCCCCAGCGTTAACGGGACGCCCTCCATCAGTCTGCGCT
>DATGLJ010000086.1:0-10398 GCA_035294185.1 Occallatibacter sp.
AACCCGCGCATCGCCTGCTGTTTTGGCGCAGGTCTGCCGGCGCGGGCCGGAGCGCCGGCTACGGTATTCTGGCAGCATCATGATCGCAATTTCTTCTCTGGACCCGATCGGGTTCACGCACCAGCTATGTGAAATCGAGTCCACGACTTACCACGAAGGCCCGATAGGCGATTTTCTGGCGGAGTTCCTCTCCGGCCGGGGATGGGCGGTGGAGAAAACCGCTGTGGAGCAGCCGCGCGAGAGCGCCGCGGCCGGGCCGCGCTGGAACGTCTACGCCGGCATAGCGGGTCAGGAGCCGGATCTTGTCTTCTCCACGCACATGGATACCGTTCCGCCCTACATTCCTTTTCGCGAGGATGCGGAGTTCATCTACGGGCGCGGCGTTTGCGACGCCAAGGGGATCATTGCCGCGCAGGTTGCCGCGGCCGAAGCTCTGCGGGCGGCAGGGTTTCATGTTGGCTTGTTGTTTGTCAGCGGCGAGGAGCGCGATTCGGCGGGCGCCAGGGCGGCGAACCTCGTTCCCAAAGGAAGCCGGTTCCTGATCAACGGCGAGCCCACCGACAACCGTCTTGCGCTGGCTTCAAAGGGCGCGCTGCGCGCCGTGTTTCGCTCGATCGGCAGGATGGCGCACTCGGCATATCCCGAGCTGGGCGACTCGGCGGTTCACAAGCTGGTCGAAGTGCTGTCCCGGCTGCTGAAGCTTGAGCTGCCGGCGACCGAAGATGTGGGACCGAGCACGCTGAACATCGGACAGATTGCCGGCGGCTATGCGCCCAACGTGATTGCCGACAAAGCCGAAGCGCAGGTTCTCGTCCGGCTGGTGGGCGATTCGGCTCCGGTGCGGCAGGCGCTGATCAATGCGGCAGGGAATCTGGCCGAAGTGGATTTCACGCTCGAAATTCCGTTTGTGCGGCTGCGCGCCGTGCCCGGCCTGCCGACCATGATCGCGAAGTTCACGACCGATATTCCCCAGCTATCGAACTGGGGCGAGCCGCTGCTGCTCGGGCCGGGATCGATTCACGTGGCGCATACGCCCGACGAAAGGCTGGCGAAAAAGGAACTGCTTGATGCCGTCGAGCTTTATATCCAGGTTGCCAGGCAGCTTTTGACCCAGGCTCCGGTGCGATAGCTGGCCTCGCAGCGTGCAGTTATGCCGGAAACCATCCATCAAGCAAGCGCCTCGCGCACGGCGTTGTGAAAGGCCGGGCGCACCTGGCGGATGAGCCGGCTCGAATGCTCCGAACGGTCCGGCCACGTCCGGTTGGTGAGCAGCGCCACGGCAATCGCGGCGTCGAGATCGATCCACAGCGAACAGCCGCTGTAGCCGAGATGCCCGATCGAGTTGCGCGAAAAATAATTGCCTGAAGAGGAGTTTTCCGAAGGCGTGTCCCAGCCAAGCGCGCGCGAGCTGCCCGCGGGCTGCTGCCGCTCGGCAAATGTTGCGATGGTTGCGCGCGAAAATAGCGCCGCGCCGCCGCCCGGCCGGTCTTCATTGCGCCAGCCGGAGAGAATCTCCTGCGCAAACCGAAGCAGGTCCGGCACATTCGAAAACAGCCCGGCGTGGCCGGCTGCGCCGCCGAGCACGCTGGCGTTTTCGTCCTGCACCTCGCCCTGAATCCGGCGATGGCGAAAGCCGGCGTCCTCCTCGGTGGGCGGAATGGCGGGGCGCATGTCGGGCGGCGGGCAGAACTGCGTCGCGTGGAGGCCCAGCGGACGAAAGATCTCGCGGTGTGCGAACAAATGCAGCGGCTCGCCGATCGCAACCTCAAGCGCCTTGCCCAGCAGAATGAACCCGGGATCGGAGTACTCGGCGCGCTCGCCGGGTTCAGTCTCCAGCGGCAATTCGAGACAGGCGCGCAGCAATGCCCGGGGCGTCTTTGCCGTGCGAAACAGCTCGACATAACCGGGCAGGCCGGAGTTGTGCGCCAGCAGGTGCCTGATTCTCACGCGGCGCGCCGGGGAGCCGGCGGGGCGGCCGACAACGAAGCCCGCCAGCAGGTCGCCCACCGGCATGTCGAGGTCCAGCCGGCCGCGCTCGAACAGCAGCATGGCCGCGGCTGTCGTGGCTGCAACCTTGGTCACGCTGGCGATATCGAAGACGGTGCCGGGCTCGACCAGAGGTGCGGCATCGTCATACGCAAACCTGCCCAGCGCACCCTGCAGCACGATCCTGCCTGCGGCCGCTACGCCAAAGGCGCAACCGGGGAAGGCGTGCGCGCCGATGGCCTCCGACAGCAGCCGGAGCGCGGCGCCGAACCGTTGCTCCATCTGCGAAGCGCTCATTGCGGACGGCAAACCTTGCGGAATCATTGCTGGTCGAAAGAATAACCCAGTCTCGCGGGCCGGGCGCTGCGGCTGCAGAAACGGCGCGGCGCGATCGCCATGCGCAGGAGATTTTCCTTTCCCCCGCGCCGCTGCGCAGTTATCCTTTTTGCGGACCGGCCCGTCTATACCGATTGGGGCCAGAGGAGGCGTAAACATGCGAGTCCAGAGCAGCAGCCTGCAGGCTGCGGTCATGGCTGGAATGCTGGCCATCGGCGGCCAGGCGCTTGCGCAGGCTCCTGCGCAGCCAACGGCGGCGCCGCCCGATGCTGGGCCCGCAAGCGCGGCTCCCGCTCTGCCGGCCGCGCCGGCAGAGCCTGCGCGGCATACCTACACGGTTCCCGCGGGCACCAGAATTCTCCTGCAGCTTCGCAGCGGCATCAACACCAGGAGCGCGCGTCCGGGAGACGCCGTGTACCTTTCTTCGACGTTTCCGGTCGTTGTCGGCAGCCGGGTAATGATCCCGGAAGGGGTCTATGTGCAGGGCGTTGTGGATCGCGTGGCGCGCGCCGGCCGCGTCAAGGGCAAAGCGGAACTCGACATGCATTTCACGTCGATCATCTTTCCCAACGGTTCGGTGGTGGAGATCCCCGGCGTAGTCGATAACCTGCCCGGCGCCAGCCAGCAAACCGTGAAGAAAGACGGCGAGGGGACCATCGAGCAGGATGGCGACAAGACGCGCAATACCGGCGAGGTGGCGAAGGTCTCTGTGCCCGTGGGGGCGGGCGTGGGGTCGATCGCCGGGCTGGGCAATGGGCACCCGCTGGCCGGAGGACTGGCCGGCGCCGGCGCCGGACTGGCGACGGCTGGACTGGTTTCGCTGTTTACGCGCGGCGCAGATGTGAATATTCCGGCCGGAACGCAGGTGGAGATGGAACTGCAGCGGCCCTTGATCCTTGAAGATAAGAATGTGGCCCCGGGCGCGGCAGCGCCGCTGGCGCCGGCTCCCGATCAGCCCAGGCCAATCGCCAAGCCGGCACATGCCGGTGTGCTGTGCCCGCCCGGAGGCCTCGGCTGCGATTGAGCGCTTACCAACCGAGCCGCGCACGATCGGCTATTCACCTGAGCAACCTGTAATCTGGAAGAGATGTCCACGCTTCACGACGAATCGAATTTCACCGAGCCGCAGAGCGCAGTTTCCCTCGCCGTGCCGGCTTCGACGGCCCTGCCTGAGCAGGCGGGGCGGCAGCGGCCGGCGCAGCAGGCGCCCGAACCCTCCCGTTCGGTGAGCAACTCGCTTGGGCTGTGGGTGCGCGATCTGCTGGTTTCAGCCGCCGCTTCCGTCTTCATCATTCTGTTTCTCTATCAGCCGGTTCGCGTCGAAGGCACCAGCATGCTCCCGCGGCTTGAAGACCGCGACCGGCTGTTCATCAACAAGTTCGTTTACCACTTCGAGGCGATCGAGCGCGGGGATATCGTGGTGTTTCACTATCCGCGAGATCCGGAGAAGAGCTATATCAAGCGGGTCATCGCGCTGCCGGGCGACCGCATCCGCATCGATCACGGCCAGGTGTGGGTCAACGGCCGGCCGCTCAGAGAGAGCTATGTGCCCGAGCAGTACCGCGATACGCGCTCCATGCCGGAGATGGTTGTCCCGGACGACAGTTACTTCATGATGGGCGACCACCGGTCTATTTCATCGGATAGCCGCGAGTTCGGTCCGGTAGAGCGGTCGCTGATCTACGGCAAGGCCGTATTTGTCTACTGGCCCGCGCGCGATGCCGGCGTACTGCGCTGATCTGCCGGCGAAGATAAAAAGCGGGCCGCAGCCTGTTGCGCGCGGCCCATAGCTGCCAAAGATCGGCCCTCAGCCGCAGCTCGATCGCTGGCAATCGGCTTGATGGCATCCTGCCTGCCCGCTGCGCGAGCTGCCGCCGGCGGCTTACCATCGCGAGATGGTCAGGCTGTCCAGATACACCGTGTTTGACCCCGATTGATTGCCGTCCACCTGGAAGTTGGTCAGCAGCGCCGGATTCCAGCCCAGGGCAAACTCCGAGGGTACGGTAACGTTGAGCGGCGATTCCAGCCCGTCGAGCCACACCGAGTTGTACGTTACGTTTCCCGAATCGTCGCGCGAATAGCTGATCTGCACGTGATGCCAGGCATTCGGAGCCCACTGGCTGGCATCGCAATAGGCCTGCGAGTGCACCCAGGTGTCATTGGGCTGCGCAGGGGTGCCGGCGTTTTCCGTATAGTCCCAGGTTTTCGAACCGCCATCGCACTGAATTCCGTAGATAATCGTGTCTCCGTTGGCGATCACCTGGTTCATGTCCAGCTCCAGGTTCAGGATGTTGCTCGCCGAGCTGGTCAGATACACCCATCCGTCGTAAAAGAAATTGGACGGCGCCGGATCGTTGCCCCAGGATACGTTGTAGATCTCGCCGCCGTAGTTGGTGAAGCTCGTGTTGAACTGGCGGGCATTGCCGCTCAGCGAGGGCGAAGGCACCACCTCCATGCTGCCGCTCGAAGCCGAGCCGGTTGCCGGGTCGTGATTCATCTGCCAGTTGCCTGAGTTCTGGATATTCGCAACGCTGACGGCGTTCTGAGGCACGATCTGGTTGGCCGCCGTATTGGAGTTCGTCACGTTGACCGTAACCTGCGTGCTGCAGGTTGCGCCGGCGTTGCCCCAGCTCTTTATGTTGACAATGTGAGTGCCTGCCGTTGTCGCCGCCTGCGAGTCCAGCTCGGTTCCAGTCAGAGCTGCGGTGGCAGCGCCGCTGTCGAGCGAAAAACCAATTGAGGTTACCGGCTGGCCGGAGCAGGTGGCGGCGCTGGCCTGTACGCTGAACGGCGAGCCGACGGCCGCGCCGGCTGACGGACTGGCTACTGCGATTCCCGAAGTGTTGGCGGAGGAAGCCGAAGAGCCCGAAGAACCGGAAGAGCCCGTAGAGCCCGAAGAACCGGAAGATCCCGAAGAGCCGGAAGCAGATCCAGAGCCGGACGGCTGCGCTGCGGTAGAGGCTTTGCCGCCGCAGCCGACGCTGACGAGCATCAGAATGGCAAGCAAAGAAACGGCTATCGATAAATATTTAAACTGCTTCAATGGAAAATCCTTTGACAAATTGGGCTACGTGAGCCTGTCAGCCTGCACAGCTCACTGCCTGGCGCCAAACAGCCGGCTCCGGCGCAGCAAAGCGGGAAAACATCGAGATCCGGACAGGCCGGATTCCGTGTTTTCGCTTCGCTTCGACCGGTGGCAGCCAGTCCATGAACTGTGAACGCTAGGTGGGATCATTGCACGATCGTTTCTGCCATGCATCACCCGACAAGGGGATGTATGGCGACACAGCCATTGCGCCGGCCGGCGAAGGGAGCTGTTACGGCGAACTGCGGATGAGGGAGCGGAGGCCGTCCGGCTTATGCATAATCGGCGATTTTCGGGCTTTGGCCGGCGCTGGAAAACGGCGATGCAAAGCGGGCCAGTCGGGTAAATTACCGACAGGTCTTGTACAGGGATTCCACGATAGGAATCGGGGTAGAGAAATTTCAGCACGAAGAGCGAAGAAATTCCTGTTCCGGCGCCGCGTCCTGTCCGCGGCGCCGGTCAACAGGGGCGAGAGAACCAGGGCGCAACTCCGTACGCTGTCACCAGCGCGAAATCGTCAGGTTGTCGAGGTAGACGGTATTCGAGCCCGAACCAAGCCCGTCGATCTGGAAGTTGGTCAGCAGCGTCGTTCCCCAGCCGAGGTAGAACTCCGACGGCACAGTTTGATCGATTTGCGACTGATTGCCGTCGAGCCACACTGAGTGATAGGTGACGTTGCCGGAGTTGTCGCGCGAATAGCTGATCTGGATGTGGTGCCAGGCGTTCTGGGTCCAGCTACGCACGTCGCACGGGGCGTTCGAGTGCAGCCAGTGAGCGCTGTGGTCGATCACCGTTCCCGCGTTTTCCGTGTAATCCCAGGTGCCGGAGTAGCCGTCGCACTGGAATCCATAAATGATGGTGTCTCCGTTGGAGATGACCTGGTTCATGTCCAGCTCCAGGTTGGCAATGTTGCCGGCCGAGCCGGTCAGGTATACCCATCCGTCCCAGAAGAAGTTCATCGGAGCCGTATCGGCGCCAAAGCTGACGTAATAAATCTCTCCGCCCGATCCGGAGAAGGTGGTGTTGAACTGCCGGGCCATGCCGCTCGACGAGTTCAGCGGCGCGGGCGGGGAAACCATCGCCGTGACGCCGCTTGAAGTGGCGCCGGTGGCCGGATCGTGGTTGGACTTCCAGTTGCTGAGAGCTTCGATATTGTTCACGCTGATCGCATTTGCAGGAACAGGCGAGCTGGAGACCGCGGGCGGGATCGTGACCGTAATGGCTGCGCTGGCCGAGCATGTGGCGCCGCCGGTTCCGTTGGCCTGGACGCTGACTGTATGTGCGCCGGCTGCAGCTGTAATCTGAGCCGAGATGGAAGTTCCTGTCGAAGCCGTATAGCTGCCGCCGTCGAGTGCGTAGCCGATCGAGGCGACCGGTTGTCCATCGCAGGTGGTGGCGCTGGCCGCGAGCGTGAAGGGCGAAGCGACGGAAGCGCCGCTGGCCGGGCTGGTGATGGTCAGGTCCGAACCCGTCGGCGCAGGAGGCAGAGCCGCCACCGTGACGGTTGCGCTGGCGTTGCAGGTCGCGCCGTTGCTTCCATAAGCCACAACATTGACGGTGTGCGTGCCGGCCGTTGCCGCAACCTGCACGGAAAGAGATGTCCCGTTCGCGATGGTATAGGTGGTTCCGCCGTCGAGCACGTAACCGATCGAGGCGACCGGTTGTCCATCGCAGCTGGTGGCGCTGGCCGCGAGCGTGAAGGGCGAAGCGACCGAAGCGCCGCTGGCCGGGCTGCCGATGACGAGATTCGAAGAAGCTGTCTGTGAAGGCTGTGAAGGCTGTGAAGGCTGTGAGGGTTGTGAAGGCTGCGAGGGAGCGGTTGACGCAGCAGTAGAACTGGCGGGACCGCCGCCGCAACCTGCGATGACGGCCGGCGCCGCAATCATGGCTGCAAGCAAACAAATGCGGAGGGGATTCATGGCGGGGAAAGCCCTTTCGTATCGCAATCTCTCCAATCCGTTGAGGGACCGGGGTTCGTGATTGGGGCATGCGCGGCGGATCGTGCGGGCCATAGGCCTTCGGCCGCCGCAACATGGCCGGGTTGCGTATCGACACACCTCTCCCGTGCCCTTGCAGGGAGGGGTTTCGCTGATGATTTTCGGGGCTGTTCTGAGATCCGCCGGACAAGGCCGGCGTCGACCGACTCAGCAACCTCTTCGCGTAAAGCCTGGCGTGCGGAGGTCTTCCTCTCAACGGCTAAGCAGATCCGGCCCAAGCCCGGGCGCCGGCAGGCAAGAAGGAACCCGCGGTCAACCCGCTTCGGGGTGAATCCCCGTGATCCCTTCCGGCCGGGCGGCAACCGTGCTTTCCGGCAGGCAACAATTCAGGAAAATACTAGGGAGATCATACATAAATTGCGGACAGAGAAAAGAGGGTTTCACACCAAAGTTGCAATGGAGTTTTGGGGTTCTGTGATTTTGCAAATATAGGTTCCGTGAAATCGAAAAAGCCATGCGAAAAGGGCGATGCAGCATGCGATCGCAGACGGATCGCGAGGAGGGCCGGCCATGGGGGCTTGCGCAGGGTAGTGGTTCAGTTTGAAATCGCATTCCTCCGGGGCTGAAGCCCGGAAGCATTTTTGCCGGACGGATATACGGGCTGAGGCCCGTACCCTTCTAACGGACCGGCTGCCCGCCGCTGTCATTTTCGGCTGAGGCAAAAAAGGCTGGTATATTTGAAAGAGCAATCGAGCGGTCCCCGCGACTGGCTGCGCTCCCTGGCAATCTGAATTTTCTGCGGCGTGGAACACGCAAACGTGCGCCCAGGGAAGGCCGGACGGACAACGACCGGATCGAATCCACTCTGCGGAGCGGCGATGCAGGCTATACTGGCGCTCGAAGACGGGCGCATCTTCCGCGGCCTCGGCTACGGCCACCCCGGCGAATGCCAGGGCGAAGTCGTTTTCAATACATCCCTTACCGGTTATCAGGAAATCGCCACCGATCCCTCTTACGCGGGCCAGATTGTTGTGCTCACCAACCCGCAGATCGGCAATTACGGCACCAATCAGGCAGACAACGAGGCCGCCAGGCCTTATATTGAGGGGCTCATCGTTCGCGAGTTTTCGGCCATCAGCTCCAACTGGCGTTCCGAGCAGGTCACCGATGAGTACATGGAGCGCTATCAGGTTCCGGTGCTCGCCGAGATCGACACACGCGCGCTTGTACGCCATCTGCGCAACAACGGCGTAATGCGCGGCGTGATATCGACAAAGGTTTCCGATCCCGACGTGCTGGTGGCCAGGGCGCGCAGCATCCGCAAGATGGACGGAACGGATCTGGCGAAGGTGGTCACGACGCCGGCGATCTATCATATGGATCCCGATGATCCGCGCAGCCAGCTCAGCGATCCGCTGCTTGCCAGCTGCCTCGATCAATCCGCCGAAGCGCGCGCGCGCCGGCTCAATGTGGTCGCCTACGACTTCGGCATCAAGCAGAACATCCTGCGCATGCTCTGCCGCGAGAACTGCAGGGTGACGGTGGTTCCGGCCGAGACCAAGGCAGAAGACGTGCTCGCGCTGAAGCCCGACGGCGTTTTCCTCTCGAACGGGCCCGGCGACCCGGAGCCGGTGGACTACGCCGTGAAGGCGATCAGGCAGATGATGGGCCGCGTGCCAATTTTTGGAATCTGTTTAGGTCATCAGCTTACCGGCCTGGCGCTCGGCGGCCGCACCTACAAGTTGAAATTCGGCCATCACGGCGGCAATCACCCGGTGCGCAACAATACCACCGGCAAGGTGGAGATCACGGCGCATAATCACAACTTCGCCGTCGATCCCGATTCGATTAACGCCAACGAGGTGGAGCTGACGCACGTCGACCTGAACGACCAGACGCTCGAAGGCCTGCGCCACAAGACGCTGCCGCTGTTCAGCGTGCAGTACCACCCCGAGGCCGCGCCCGGCCCGCACGACTCGCATTATCTGTTCCGCGACTTCCGCCGGATGATGGAGGAGTGGAAGGGATGACGCTGGCGATGGGCGCAAGTATCGGCATTTCAAAACAGCGGGGCTTTCGGCTCCGCTGTTTTTTGGACGGAGCGTTTTTGACAGTGCGCGGCTTTTGTTGATTGGAGTGAGCGGTTTCTGAAAGGGTGCGATTTGAGTCGTGCCGGAACTGCAGCAAATGAAGGGTACGGGCTGAGGCCCGTACCCTTCAAAAGACACCTTGATTGAGTTTTGTTTCAAAGCAAAGGTTAAAGAAGAAAAGAATGCCACGCAGAAACGACATTCAGAAGATCCTGGTGATCGGCTCGGGGCCGATCGTGATCGGCCAGTCGGCCGAGTTCGACTACTCCGGCACGCAGGCCTGCAAGGCTCTCAGGCAGGAGGGCTACGAGGTGGTGCTGGTGAACTCCAACCCGGCCACCATCATGACCGATCCCGAACTGGCCGACCGTACTTACATCGAGCCGCTGACGCGCGATTACGTCGAAGAGATCATCCGCGTTGAGGCCGAGATGCTCTCCAGGCAGGGCGGCGCCGGCAGGTTCGCGCTGCTGCCTACGGTCGGCGGCCAGACGGCGCTCAATCTTGCCGTCGATCTCTCCGATTCCGGCGTGCTCGAACGCTATAACGTCGAGCTGATCGGCGCGAAACTCGAGCCCATCAAGAAGGCCGAGGACCGTCTGCTCTTCAAGGACGCGATGATCCGCATCGGCCTCGACGTGCCGAAATCGGCGCTTGTGAATAATCTGCGCGACGGCCTTGACTTCGCCGGCAAGATCGGTTTTCCGGTTCTTATCCGGCCCAGCTTCACGCTCGGCGGCTCGGGCGGCGGCATCGCCTACAACCGCGAGGAGCTGATGGAGATCCTCTCGCGCGGCCTCGATCTTTCCCCCGTGCACGAGTGCCTTATCGAGGAAAGCGTGCTCGGCTGGAAGGAATACGAGCTTGAGGTGATGCGCGATCTTGCCGACAACGTCATCATCGTCTGCTCGATCGAAAATTTCGATCCCATGGGCGTGCACACCGGCGACTCCATCACCGTCGC
>DATGLJ010000087.1:0-2993 GCA_035294185.1 Occallatibacter sp.
AGGCTCTCGCCCTCGATCCCGACTCAGCCGACGCATATAATGCGCTCGCCTTCGTCGCCTACCGCCAGGACTGGGACTTCGCCCGCGCCGATCAATACTTCCAGAAGGCTGTCGCCCTCGATCCCAGCTCAGCCGTCGCCCACCAGTGGTACGGCGAGTTCCTTGGAGACCTCCGCAGCTTCGACGCCTCGATCTCCGAGCTGCGCAGGGCCCGGCAGCTCGATCCGCTCTCGCCCATGGTCTCCAGCGACCTTGCCGACGGCTACCTGCACGCCGAACGCCTCACCGAAGCCGACGCCGAGCTCCGCCGCGTCCTCGACCTCTACCCGGACTTCGCCCCCGCGCACATGTACCGCGTGGCAGTTCTGCAGCGCCAGGGCAACCTGACTGCAGCAGCGCAGGAAGCGCAGATCTACGCACGTCAGACCGGCGACCGACAGCCGCTGGATATGATTGTCATCCGCCAGCTTGCCGCAGCAGGCAGGATGAACCAGGCTCGCCAGGCATTTACCGGGCTGCTCGCCGCGTCTCCGCATCTGTCCGCCTACTCGGCCTCGCAGCTTTATTTCGTCACTGATCAGCCCGACCTGGGCTACGCCTCTCTTGCGCGCGCCATGCGCCAGCACTCCTGGTGGCTCGTCACCATGCTGGTCGACCCCGGCTTCGATGCCGTCCGCGGCGAACCGCGCTTCCTCGATGTCGCCCGCCGCGTGGGCCTGCCGGTAGACGGCAGCCAGCAGATGGCCTTCGCGCCGCAGGCAAGGTGAGCGAGGACGGAAAAGTAAAGCGCCCTCGCTATGTTTCATTGTCTGCAATCCTTCAATCGGGCGGACAAGCGGTGCGGCCGGCATCAGTGCGGCTTCGGCCAGCCCCACCGGCGGCAGGCCTGCCGAACCGCCGATTATGACGTAATCTGCAGAGGAACGATCTCCGGCTCCAGTTCGCCGCTCTTGTTTACCGTCAGGAAACCGATCGTCACCGGCAGCTCGAATCGGCGCGGACCGCAGGAGCCGGGATTGAAGTACAACACTTCCTTCCTGCGGTAGCAATCGGCCACATGCGTATGCCCGTAAAGCACGGCCGCGAACTTTGCCGCCGCCGGGTCGAGATGCAGCGTTTTCAGATCGTGCAACATGTAAAGGTAGTGGCCCTCGACAAGCACCACATCGGTCTCGGGCAGTCTGGCGCACTCCCGGTCGCGGTCCACGTTTCCGCGGATGGCGGTGACCGGCGCGATCCTTTCAAGCTCGTCCAGGATCGATGCCTTGCCCACGTCGCCGAGGTGCAGAATCCGATCGGCTCCGGCGAGCGCTGATAGCACTTCTGGCCGCAACAGGCCGTGCGTATCGCTGACCACGCCGATCTTCATCATCCATCTCCAGGTTTGGCGCCGCGCAGAAATGGCGAGGTAATGAGCAAAAGCATCCGTGTTATGTTAACTGTGTTCCCTCTTGATGTGTGGCCGACGCTACTCTCAGACTGCTCGCCGGCGATCCTTCATTCAAAAAAGCTGAACAGGGCAAGAGGCCAAAACAGGACGCCCGAAAATTGAGATGAAGGAATCATCCCCAATCGACGCAGAACACACGCGAACAAACTGGCGGCGGGCGGCTGCAGCCTATACCGAGCCGCGCGTGCTCGAGGTGCTTGCGCTCGGGTTTGCCAGCGGCTTGCCGCTTCTTCTCACTTACTCAACTCTATCAGCGTGGCTTGCGACCGCGGGCGTGCGGCGCGCAGCCATCGGCGCCTTCGCCCTGGTCGGCATACCCTACTCATTCAAGTTTCTGTGGGCGCCGCTCATGGATCGCGTCGCTCCGCCACTGCCTCTGGGCCGGCGGCGCGGCTGGGGAATTACCATCCAGATCCTGCTGATCGGGGCAATTCTCGGTCTGGGACTATGTAATCCAAAGCACAATTTGCCGCGGATGGCTGTGCTGGCGGTGCTTGTCGCATTTTTATCTGCGAGCCAGGATATCGTGATCGACGCCTGGCGAGTGGAGAGCCTGAACAGCGAGCAGCAGGCTCCCGGAGCGGCGATGATCCAGTCCGGCTATCGCATCGGCATGCTGGTTTCCGGGGCGGGCGGCCTGCTGATCGCGGCCTATGCTGGCTGGTTCGCAGCCTATGCCACGATGGCGGCGCTTGTCGGTGTGGGACTGCTCGTATTTCTGTTGAGTCCTGAACCGCCGGCTCTCACAGATGCTTCCTATCCCGCGGGGTCAGGCTGGCAGGCAGTCCGCCATGCGTTTTCGACCGCCGTGATCGGTCCGTTTCGCGATTTCATGCACAGGCCGCTCTGGCCGGTCATCCTTATCGCCATCTTCGGGTACAAGCTGGGCGAGGCCATGGCGGGAGTCATGTCCACGCCGCTCTATATATCGCTGGGATTCACGCTCCCCGAGATCGCGGCCGCTTCGAAAGTCTTCGGGTTTTTCTCGGTTGTGATCGGGGCTCTGTTAGGCGGTGTCGTAACTGCCAGGTTCGGAATCGGGCGGTCGCTGATTTTTTGTGGAATTCTGCAGTCGATCGGGAATCTGTTTTTTGTTCTACAGGCTGTAGCCGGGCATCGCATCGGCTATCTTGCCTTGTGTGTGACTGCCGAAAATATTACAGGGGCAATGGCCGGAACGGCATTGATCACGTATCTTTCCAGCCTCTGCTCGCCGGCGTTTACGGCCACTCAATTTGCCCTTCTATCCGCGCTTGCTTCGGTGGGCCGCACGGTGGTGGCCTCCTCGGGAGGAATATTGTCGGAAAAGATCGGGTGGGTGCGGTTCTTCCTGCTTACCAGTGTGGCCGCGTTGCCGGCCATCCTTTTGTTCATCTGGATCAGGCCGCGCGACGAATTCAGGAGCAGCCCGGCCGAGCGGGCTTGCAAAAGCGCCGGTAACGGCTCAGATGAGCCAACGCCAGCTTAGGATCTCCACACTCCGGTGGCCTGGCCCTCGCAATGGACTCTGTATTGCCGGCCCGCTCTGGCAATCCGCCGCTTC
>DATGLJ010000088.1:0-2866 GCA_035294185.1 Occallatibacter sp.
CGCGCACCGGCGAGCTTACGGTCCATGTCGAGAAGATCGCGTTCCTCGCCAAGGCCATGCTCTCGCTGCCCGAGAAGTACCACGGACTGGCCGACGTGGAGCTGCGCTACCGCCAGCGGTACGTCGATCTGTTCACCAATCTCGACAGCCGCGAGGTTTTCGTGAAGCGGGCCAAAGTGCTCAGGGCGCTGCGCAGGTTCTTCGACGAGCGCGGATACCTTGAAGTGGAAACGCCGATGATGCAGCCCATCGCCGGCGGCGCGGCGGCGCGGCCCTTTATCACGCATCACAACGCCCTCGACATGGACCTGTTCCTGCGCATCGCGCCCGAGCTTTATTTGAAGCGCCTGGTTGTGGGCGGCCTCGACCGCGTCTATGAGATCAACCGCAACTTCCGCAACGAGGGCGTGAGCACGCAGCACAACCCCGAGTTCACCATGCTCGAGTTCTATCAGGCCTACGCGAACTACCAGGACCTGATGGATTTGACCGAGGAGCTGTTCAGGTTCGTCGCGCTCGAGGTGAACGGGACGACCAAGACGGTTTTTAACGGCGTTGAGATTGACTTCGCTAAGTTCGAGCGGCTGACGATGCGGGAGGCGATTATCCGGTGGTGGCCGGAAAGTGCAGGTCCGCGGCCGAAACTCGCTGATTTTGGATCTTCCGGCGGACTCGGCAAACTTGTGGAAACTCTGAGAGGCAATGGCAGGCATATCGATTGCAAGCCTGGCGAACCGGAAGGGAAAATAATTGCCGGCATCTTCGAAGCGGTTGCCGAAGAGCACCTCATCCAGCCGACCATCATCTGCGAATTTCCCACCGCCGTCTCGCCGCTCTCGAAGCAGGACCCCAAAAATCCAGACTGGGTCGAGCGGTTCGAGATCTACGCCGGCGGCTTCGAACTGGGCAATGCCTTCAGCGAGCTGAACGATCCGGTCGAGCAGCACAAGCGCTTTGAGCAGCAGTTGGCTGAGCGGTTCCGCGGCGATGAGGAAGCGCACCAGATGGACGAGGACTACGTGCGCGCGCTCGCCTATGGGCTGCCGCCCACCGGCGGCGAAGGCATCGGCATCGACCGGCTGGTGATGCTGCTTACGGGCTCGAAATCGATCCGCGACGTGATTCTCTTTCCGCTGATGCGGAAAGAGCAGGGAACCGGGACCAGGGACCAATCGACACCGCCGAATGAATGAAATGGTTGTGGTTAAGAAGATTGTTCTGAATGAGCGGCATCTGCGCCCTGGTCGCACGCAGCATCGTGCCCAATGAATGGATTGAAGCAAAGGAAGCGTCTGGAAGTCTGAACGAATACACCAGAGAGCATATTTCCGACCTCTGACCTGCTGCCTGCAAAGCCTGATTTCTGGAGTGATTTTGAACATCCTCTTTGTCGGAGACATTTTCGGCAGTGCCGGCCGGCGCATCGTGCACGAGCATCTGGGCCACGTGCGCGCAACGCACAACGTGGAGCTGACCGTCGTTAACTCGGAAAACGCGGCCGGCGGCTTCGGCGTCACGCCGCAGATCGCCGAAGAGATCTTCGACTGGGGCGCCGACGTGCAGACCACCGGCAACCACGTTTGGGACAAAAAGGAGCTGGTCGATTACCTCGGTTCCGCCGCTCCGGATTCGCACGAACGGCCGCGCCGCCTGCTGCGGCCCGCAAATTTTTCGCCCGGCCTGCCCGGCTTCGGCGTCTACGAGGGCGTCACCGCGAGCGGCGTGGACTACGCTGTCGTCAATCTGCAGGGCCGCGTCTTCATGGGCAATACCGAGGATCCTTTCCGCGCCGCCGATGCGCTGCTCAGCCGGATCAGGGCGAAGGTCATCCTCGTCGATTTCCATGCCGAGGCTACCAGCGAGAAAGTCGCCATGGGCTGGTATCTCGATGGGCGCGTGACCGCGGTGCTGGGGACGCACACGCATGTGCCCACAGCCGATGAGCGCATCCTGCCCAACGGCACGGCTTTTCAGACCGACGTTGGCATGAGCGGTCCATACGACAGCATCATCGGCGTCGAGAAGGATCTGGTGCTGCACCGGTTCCTGACCGGGATGCCGGGCAGGTTCGAAGCGGCCAAAGGCAATCCGAAGATGTGCGGGGCGCTGGTTGAGTGCGACCCGATGACGGGGCGCGCCTCGCGGATTCAGCGCATCATGCTCGGCGAGTAGCGCCGGTCTTTACGCAGGGAAATTTATCCGGCCACCAGCCTGGGCATCTGCCGGCCGGCGAGCAGCGGCAGCAGCTGCCGCTCGGCCTCGTCCACGCTGACGCCGTAACGGGCGCGAAGCTGGTCGATCTTGCCGTGCTCGATGAACCGGTCGGGCCATCCGATGCGCACCACCGGAACGCGGCTGCCCATCTCTTCGAGCGCCTCGACGACGGCCGAGCCGAAGCCGCCCATCTTCACGTGGTCCTCGAAGGTGACGAAGGCGGCCACGCGCTGCGCATAGTCGGCCAGCATCTCGCGGTCGAGCGGCTTCACAAAGCGCGGGTTGATGACCGCGGCCGAGTAGCCGCCGCGTTCGAGGCGCGCGGCCAGCTCTTCCGCCATGGCGATCATCGGCCCAAGCCCCAGAATCGCCACGTCGGAACCATCCGCCAGCACCTCGGCTTTGCCGACAGGCAGCGTCTGCGGCTCGCGGCGCTCCACGCCGGCCACGGCGCCGCGCGGGTAGCGGATGGCGCTGGGGCCGGGCAGCTCGAAGGCCGTCTTCATCATGTCGCCCAGCTCGTTCTCATCTTTGGGCGCCATCAGCACGATGTCGGGAACCGAGCGCAGGTAGCCGATGTCGAACAGGCCGTGATGCGTCGGTCCGTCGTCGCCCGAAAGGCCGGCGCGGTCCATGCAGACAGAACGGGGAG
>DATGLJ010000089.1:0-8942 GCA_035294185.1 Occallatibacter sp.
GGCGCCAGGACCTCGCCGGCAGAGCTGCGGACCACGAGCAGAGGCGCCGCTCCCATGCTCCGGTCCACGTCCTCGATTTCGCCGATCTCGACCGGCTCTGCGCCGGCTACATCGATGAGCGTGCAGCCGGCGAGGTCGCCGATGTAGGCTTCGTCGTCGCCAAGCGCCGCCCGCTCGGCGCGGGGAATTGCAACGATCAGCCCGCGCAGCGCCTCAGCCTGGCCGATCGAATCCACTCCGGCAAAGTGCAGCACGACGCCACCCTTGTGCAGCCAGTAGCTCGCCAGCTCGACCGGGCGGGGTTCAAAAGGCAATGGCTTGCCGCGAGCGCGCGCCGCCGGTTCGCCGGCTACGAGCCAGAGCCGCCGCCGATCGGCAAATTTTTCGGGAAAGTCGGTAAGAAGCTCGGCGAAGACCTCGCCTTTGCGCCCCTGAGGGCGGCGAATCCGGGCCAGCCATGCCCACTCCTGCCCGGTCATCTGCCGCCAACCCGCAGGCTAAGCCTCGTCCTCATCCTCTTCCAGAATATCGAGCGTATAGCGGTGATGCAGCTTCATGCTGACGGCGCCCAGGATGGTGCGCACCGAGCGCGCCGTGCGGCCCTGCTTTCCGATTACCTTGCCTACATCCTGCGGAGCTACCCGCAGCCTGAGCACGGTGTTTTCTTCCCGCGCTACCATCTCGACTTCCACTGCCGCCGGATCGTCCACAAGAGCGCGGGCGATTTCGCGAACCAGTTGATCCACTGCGACCATTTCGACTTGGGTCATGTTCTTGCCCCTGAGCCCATACCAGACTGGAGAATATGTAGTCTGCGAATGGTACCACAGCCTGCGCCCGCCGCAATAGGCAGTTTGCCGGCAGCGGCAGGACCGGTTCCGAATCAGGTTGCGAATACAGGTGCGGCTGGCCGGGAAGCGGAATCAGGCGGCAGCCGGCGCCGGATGTCTGGCGATGAGTTTTTCCACCGTGGGCGTCATCTGCGCGCCCACGCCGCGCCAATAAGCGATGCGCTCATGCTTCAGCTCAACGCTGGCGGGATTTGTGCGGGGATTGTAGGTTCCCACCACCTCGATCGCGCGGCCGTTGCGGGCGCGATCCTTCTCGATCACCACGATGCGGTAGTAAGGCTGCTTGCGGGCGCCAATGCGCGCCAGGCGAATCATCACCACTGGATTCAGTTTCCTTTCAATCTCAACTTTGTTGCCGGCATTTACGGCGTACCGCCGCGCCGAGAGCCGGAGAGGACAGGATCGGCAGGCCGTCAGGGCGCAACACTTAAGTATCGCCGAAAGCTGCGCTTCGAGGCAAATAGGCGCTTTAAGCTGTTGAATCCAAAAAGTGTATACTGGCTGGCCTCTGTGGGCGGAATCGATGCCGCGGCGCTGTGCCGCCGCAATCGTCCGGCGTTCGGCGCGGACTGCTCTCAGACCGGTTCGGTGGCAATCTCAAACAGCGCCATCTGCGAGCCGTCGGCATAGATAAAGATCAGCGCCGAGGCCAGCTTCAGATCTCCCGGGATGGGGATGTCGGGAAAAGCGCGCGTGTCGCCGTATTTGAAGCCGGTCGCCGCGGCCGGATTGAAGCGCAGGAAAGGCTCAGAGCGCTGCTCGCCGGCCCGCACCCATACCAGCCGATCCGGGCCGATGAAAACACGGCCCACCAATCCCGTAGCCACAGACCCGGGACCGAGAAACAGCGCCTGCACCGGAATGGACTCGGTAATCAGCTTGTGCAGAAGGTCGGCGGCATCGCGTTCGGCGATATCGGCTCCGGTTCCGGAGGAAGGCATGGGCAGGCTCCAATTCTGATGGTTCTACCGCTCAATTCTCCTGGATGATCTTCTGGATGATCTTTCCAGGAGGCTCTCAGGCAAGCTTACAACGGCTCCCGGATTGCCATATCCCGGGGCAAATACTCAGGTCGTGGTAAGTCGCAGGAGCAACGAGCCCGCACGAGGAGCGCTATGCCGTTCGAATCGGCCTCTGCCGCCGGCGCTGCGCGCTGCCGCGCGAATCCGCACAGCAGGGCATCCGCTACTCCGGCCTCTGCCGCGGGATCTGAAGCGCCGCCGGGCAGGGACGGACACGGAACCAGGGAGCATGCAGCCGGCCCGGGTGCAGCTCCGGGCACACGGCGTCTCCTACGGACGTTGCCCGGTACACGCGCGAAGGAACACTTACCTCCGCGGCGCGCTGCATAGGGCCCCAGGGCTGCAGGCGCAGATAGTACTGTGTCGAGCGTCCGTACGCAACGCGGCGGCCGGTGACCGCAGCCGCGTAGAGCGCGCCCTGCGAGTGATCGAAGAAGACGTCGCAGTCGGCGGCTGCGCCCAGACCGTAGAGAACGGCGAAGGCGATCAGCGCCATCGGCGCGCCGCGGCTTCCGCTCTTGCGCGCCGGACCGAACAGGACGATAAACAGCGCAAGTGTGTTCAGCGCCATTGCCGCCATCAGAGGTTCGAATGAGAGAAAATGCGGTTCGCGCATGCTGTAAAGCATTCCCAGGCTGGAGACGAGCAGCGGGTAGCTGGCCTCGGCGCGCGGGTCGGAACGCCTTTTGAAGGCGGCGTAAAGCAGCGGAGAACGCAGGCAGAGAAACGCCGCCGCGAAGGGCGCAAGGATCAGAACCGCGGCGCAAAGCTCCAGCCACGAACTGAAGAAGTTCAATCCGATAGCGGCGGCGATCGCAATCGCCAATAGGGCGGCCGTCCTGTGTTTGGCGGTTTGGAGCGCGTTCAGACGTTCTTCCGGCGTTGCGCCCAGCTCCTGCCGCTGTTCGATTGCGGCGAGCAGCGCCTGACGGTCGCGCTGGTCCAGGTCGGGCACCTGCTCCATCCACGCGCGGTAGTCGTCGTCGGTCCTGAATCTTGGGCGGAGCGTGATCGGCCTGCCGCCGTTCCTGAGGATCAATTGCCGGAACGATCCGTAGCGCGAGCGCAGAGTGCGGACGCCTTCGATCTGGCGCAGCTCCGCCGAACGGACGCCGAAAGCGCCGCGAACCTCGATGCGCGCGCCGTCGATGACGATGCGCGAGCGGAAAGCGAGCAGCAGCATATACGCGCCCAGAGCAAAAACCACGGCGGCCAGCAGCATGCCCGAAGCTGCGCCCGGGCGGCCGAGAGCGGAGGCTGCCAGGCTGAGCCCGCCGGCGGTGAAGAATGCGCCGAACAGGCCGTAAAAGCATTTTTGCCACGACTTGTAACGATAAACGCGGCTCGGTGTGGCTGGCGCCGTTGCGTGCATGCCGGTTCTCCGTTTTCCGCCTTTGTATCACAGCGGCCGGCGGAACGCGCAGTACCTTGGTGACAGGCCGCTGCTATGATGCGAAGCGGAATTGACGGCATGAATCGCGAGTATTGCAAATGGCATTCGCCGCGGCTGGGCCGCGCGATGGAGCTGCTGGTTTTTGGCCACGCCGGGCTGCCGGCGATCGTGTTTCCCACCTCCGGCGGGCGGTTTTACGAATTCGAAGACCGGGGAATGGTGGCTGCGCTGGCCGCAAAGATCGACGCCGGCCAGTTGCAGCTCTGCTGCGTGGATTCGGTGAATATGGAGAGCTGGTACGACCGCAATGCGCCGCCGCGCCGGCGCATTGCGCGGCATATGCAGTTCGAAGAGTACGTGGTCGGCGAAGTCGTGCCGATGGTGCGCGGGAAAAACTCCGACCCGCGGCTGATGGCCGCAGGCTGCAGCTTTGGCGGATATCATGCCGTGAACATCGCGCTGCGCCATCCGGAGATCTTCACCGGCTTTGTTTCGCTCTCCGGCGCTTTTGACCTTACCGGCTTTCTCGGCGGCTATTACGATCAGGACTGCTATTACCACCTGCCGACGCACTACCTGCCGCGCCTGACCGATCGGCGCTATCTCGACCGCTTCGCGCGCTGCCGCTACCTGCTGGCCGCCGGATGGGACGATCCCTGCCTGGCCCAGAACCAGCAGCTCGACCGCATCCTCACCGAGAAGGCGATTGCCCATGAGTTTTACGTATGGGATGCGCAGAACTCGCACGACTGGCCCACCTGGCAGCGGATGGCGCAGTTGTACTTTTAACGCGCCCGGCAGCCTGTTTAATCTGCAACGGAGTTTTCACAATCCGGCTGCATGCAGCAGGCTAATATCGTCAACAGCCGCCGGCTGGGCCAACGCGCCCGGCAGAGGCTACTTTAAATAGGCATGGACCAGGTCGATGAGATCCTCGGCCAGCTCGGGAGCGATCTGCTCCTTTGCCCCGTCGGCCAGATGGAAGCGGATATGCGTTTCAAGCACCTCGGCCATCAGCGCGTTGACTCCACCGCGCACCGCGGCCAGCAGCATGAGCTGGTTGCCGCAATCGGCTTCGCTGTTCAGCGAGCGTTCCACGGCGTCGAGCTGGCCGCGGACTTTGCGCAGCCGCTGCAGCAGCTTCACTTTTTCGCGTTCCTGGTGCGACATGGCTTCCTCCGGCGGTTGACTCTACCCTCCCCGGGTATAGTATCTAGGGAGTGGGGGTAGCGTTGCGTCTTCTTTATTGTATGTCCGAACAAGCGAGGCCGGCGTGGGCCGCAGCGATCATTGCCATAGCAACCCTTTCTGCGAGCACAGCGCTTGCGCAGGCTGGAGCATTGCCCGCCGCGCCGGCGCCGCAGGCCGCGCCTCCGGTTCGAACAGCCGCAGCCGGTCAGGAGCCTGCCCGGCGGCAGGCCGCGCCTAATCCGCCGGCAGCCGATCCCGGCTCCAACGCCGCCGAACAGTCCTCGGCAGCCGGCCCGGAGACCGTCTTTCCGCACACTGAGTCGGGCCGGTACTGGATCTCGGGCCAGGCGAACATTATTCTTCAGGGGCACGCGGGCTTTCCGGCGCGCTATAGCGGACCCAACAGCTTCACCAACTGGGCGCAGAGCGCTACCACCCACGTGCTTACGCTCTATACCGGCTACCAGCTTGCGCGCACCACTGAGGTGTTTGGCGATCTGGAGTACGCGACCGGCAGGGGCGTCGGCAACGCCAACGGGCTGGCCGGTTACGTGAACCTTGATTCGGTCCGGCTGGTTCAGGGCGTGCCGCTGTCTACGGCGCCGTACCTGGCGCGGCTGATGGTCAGGCAGATCGTTCCGCTGAGCAGCGAACAGGAACCGGAAGACCGCGACCCTCTGCACCTGGCGACGAGCGTTCCCGCGCGGCGGCTCGAGTTTCGTCTGGGCAAGTTCGATTTGACGGACTTTTTCGACGTGAATGCGTGGGGCTCCGACAGCCATCTGCAGTTCATGAACTGGACGGTGGACAACAACGGCGCTTACGACTACGCCGCGAATACCCGCGGATATACGGACGGCGCGCTGGTGGAGTACGACGACCACTGGTGGACCGCGCGGTTTGCCACGGCACTGATGCCGAAGATCGCCAACGGGATCAATCTGGATGCAGACCTGGCGCGATCGCGCGCGCAAAACCTGGAACTCGAAGCGCGCGGCAACGCGATTGCGCATCGCGCCGGGGTGGTGCGGCTGCTGAGTTACCTGAACCAGGCCAACATGGGCAACTACGAGCAGGCCAACCGGGATTTTCTCGATGGCAGGACGCCTGCGCCCGACATCATCGCCACGCGGCGGCAGGGACGGCGGCGCTACGGCTTCGGCCTTAACTTCGAGCAGGCCATTTCGGCCGATGCAGGCATCTTCGGGCGGCTGGGCTGGAGCGATGGCCGCAACGAATCGTTCTGCTATACCGAAGACGATCGGACCGCGGAAGTGGGCGCTTTTTCGATGGGCCGCGCGTGGCGCCGGCCTCAGGACCGCGTGGGAGCGGCCTTCGTCGCCAACGGCATTGTCGCAGCGCACCGGCAGTATCTGGCGCTCGGCGGCCTTGGGTTCCTGCTGGGCGACGGCGCGCTCGCCTACGGGCATGAAAAGATCGTGGAGAGCTTCTACACGGCGCACCTGTGGCGCGGCTTCTTCGTGTCCGCTGATTACCAACACGTCAATAACCCTGGCTACAACCAGGATCGCGGGCCGGTATCGGCCTGGGCCGGGCGATTCCATACCGATTTCTGAGAGCGGAAACACACTCCCGGCCAGCGAAGGGTCATTCGGGCGGAAGCGGCTGGCGCGCGGGTTTATTTACCCGTCTGCGGGGCGTCCGGGAGGGTATAGATAATCTCGCCGGGTTTGGCGTAGTGGAGCTTTTCGCGGGCTTCGCGCTCAATGGCGTCGGGATCGGACCTGAGTTCGTCGATCCGATGCTGCATCTGCGTATTTTCCCGCTGCAGATCCTGGATCTGGCGCTGCAGGTCGCGGTCCTGCGTGCGCATGCGCTGCCAGGCGGAGAGGCCGTGCGGCCCGTAGATGACGTGGTACATCGTCAGCATGGCCAGAGCTACGGCCACAGCCGTGCCCGCAGGACGCCACGAATGCCGCGCCCAGATGGCGATGCGCGCGCGCAGAGGCATGGCCGCGACGGCTTCCCTTTTGTTCGTTGGCAGGTTCCCGTCCGGCATGCTTCCCCGATCAATCCCCAAGCACAAACTTTTCGGCTGCGCGGCGCAGCGCTTCCATGTCCTTCTCGCTGCGCGCTTCCGTATAGGCCCTGACCACCGGTTCTGTGCCCGAAAGCCGGTAGCAAACCCATGAGCCGTCTTCGAGGATCAGCTTGAGGCCGTCGGTGCGCACCACCTGACTCACCTTGCGCCCGCTCAGCTCCTTCGGATCAACCCTCAACTTTTCAGTGAACGCGGCTTTGCGCTCCGGGGTCAAGCGGAAGTTCTCGCGAACCGGGTGATAGGAACCAACCTTGGCAAAAATCTCTCTGAGCTGCGCCCCCAGGCTGCGGCCGCGGACGGCGACCATCTCTGCAACCAGCAGGCCGGCGAGGATGCCGTCCTTCTCCGGCACGTGGCCGCGAATGGTGAGGCCGGCGGACTCTTCGCCGCCGATGGCGATCTTGTCCTGATTGATCAGCTCGCCGATGAATTTGAACCCCACCGGAGTTTCATAGAGCTGGACCTTGTGGCGCTCGGCAAGGGCATTGATCAGGTTGGTTGTTGCGACGCTTTTAGCTACGCCATTGCGCCATCCGCGCGTTTCTACCAGGTAATCGAACAGCAGGGCGATGATGTAATTCGGCTGGATGAACGTGCCGTCGGCATCGACGATGCCGAAGCGGTCGGCATCGCCGTCGGTGGCGATAACCAGTGACGCGCCGATCTCCTTCATTTTTTTCCTGGCGTCGGACAGCAGATGATCGTCGGGTTCGGGAGCGTGGCCGCCGAAGAGCACGTCGCGGTAGTCGTGCACGGTTTCAATCGTGATTCCGGCCTGGCGAAGCAGATCGCTCGAGTAGCCGCGGCCCGCGCCCCAGAAGGGATCGAAGACGATTTTGATGCCGGACCTGGCGATGGCCTTGAGGTCGACCAGTTCAGCCAGCCGCTGGAGGAATGCCGGCTTTACGTCGGCGGTTTCGAATCCGCCGGCGGGCGGTTGCGCTTCGGGGATCGACGCCATCGCGGCATCGTCGCTTACGATGGCCGCCTCGATTTGCTTTGTGACCTCGGGCAGCGCCGGTGCGCCGTCGGGCGTGGAGAATTTGATGCCGTTGTACTCCGGCGGATTATGCGAGGCGGTGAAGTTGATGGCGCCGGAAGTTTTCAGGGTGCGCACGGCGTGGGAGATGGCCGGCGTGGGCGCTGCCTCGGGAATCACAATGGGCGTAACCCCCGCCGCCGCCAGCACGCGGGCGGTCTCCGCAACGAAGCTCTCGCCCAGAAAACGCGGGTCGCGGCCGACAAGCAGCCTGTGCGGCCCCGGCTGGGTTTTTACGTAAGCGGCGATGCCGGCTACCGCGCGGCGGATATTGGCTACGGTAAACTCATCCGCAACAATGGCCCTCCAACCGGAGGTGCCGAATTTAATGGCTGCTGTCATGCCGTTCTCCAATCCTTTTTGTTTCCTGTCCCGGAATATGTGCGGCGGTTGAATCAAAGGCCCGCAAAACTCCATACTGCAACACGCAGGCAGGGCGAGCAAGTTTGCGAACCTGTCTTTCCAGATCAACCGCCCATCCTGGTTCGCGCTCAGCGGCAGGGAAGCCGGGCCTGTCAGGCAGAAAGAAGCCTGGTCCAACGCTTTCTTGCCGGACACCGGCTATCGTTTATTCACATCTACGTAATACAAATCCGTCGCCACCTGAAACTCATCTTTCGTCAGCGGCGTCTGCATCCACTGCCATCTGGTCGTGGGATGGATGATCTGCCAGTGTCCCGGCATGCCGACGCGTACCGGCATGGCGAAATTTCTCTCATCCGCATCCCACTTGTACATCACCATGCCCGGCGCTTCATCAAAGAGCAATTCCAGGCGCGGAATATCGGCGTGGCGCAGGTACTGGTTGAAGATCGGCGTAAGGTCCATCCCGGTTTCCAGATCGAACCAGGCGACGACATCTTCGGTCATGATGTTTTGATACTGGAAGTGCTGATAGAAGCCGCGAAGCAGCGCGAACCACTTCGCGTCGTCGTCGATGACGGAGCGCAGGGTGTTGAGCATCAGCGCGCCTTTGAAGTATTGATCCTCCGTCGGGTCGGCGTTGACGCCGCGCTCGGCTACGATGGGCCGCAGGTTGTAAATCTTCGGCTTCAGGCCGTTCAGGTAACGGATGGCGTCGGCCTTGCCCCAGCGGTACTCGACGTAAAGGCCTTCGAGATAGGTCGTCCAGCCCTCGTGAATCCACATGTCGGACGGGTCGGCGGCGGTGATGCTGTTGCCGAACCACTCGTGGCCGCTCTCGTGGATGATGATGAAGTCGAAGCGCGTGCTGATGCCGGCGCCGGTCCAGTCGCGGCCCAGGTAGCCGTTCTCGAAGAGATTTCCATAGGCTACGGCGGTCTGATGCTCCATGCCGGCATACGGCGCTTCGACGAGCTTGTAGCCGTCGCGCGCAAAGGGATAGGGGCCGAAGTAGTGGGTA
>DATGLJ010000090.1:0-3609 GCA_035294185.1 Occallatibacter sp.
CGGCCCTTTTCCCCGATCCGCTCCGAGCCATAAAACGCCGGCCCCGGCGAGTCCAGCTTCACGGCCACAGCAATGGCCGCCATCACCGGCGCCAGAACAATCAGCGCCGCCAGCGAAAACACAATGTCGAAGACCCGCTTGAAGACCAGCCCCAGCTCCGGCGCCTGGCCGCAGTGCAGCGGAATGGTCGGAAACTGACCCACGTACTCGATCGGCGAGTTCCACGCCAGACCGTCATAGAGGTCCGGCACCACGCGCAGATCGAGGTGCTGCGCACGCGCCCGCTCCAGCACCCACTGCATCGTCTCCCGCTCGCAGCGCGCTGTGAAAAAAATCTCATCGACAAACTGCTTGCGCGCCTGCTCGAACAGCGTCTCCAGCGACCCCACCACCTCTTCCGGCTGCGGCCGGCTCCGGCCGCAGCCAGGCAGCTCGATAAAGCCCTTGAACGCGTAGCCCAGGTGGCGAAGATGCTCCAGATGATGCCGCAGCGCGTGCGCCTCCGGCCCGGTGCCCACGATCAGCACGTTGCGCGCCCCAATGCCCCGCTCCAGACGCCGGTGAAGCGCCATCCGGCAGACCAGGCGGCGCACCCCAAGCGATGCCGCGCTCAGACCAATGGTCATCAGCACCACCACCCGCGGCACGTTGGGCGCATGCAGAAGATACAGCGCACCGGTCAGCAGAAGACCAGAGCTCAGGCAGGCCTGCGCGCTCAGACACTGCTCGCGCACAATCCCCCCCACCCGCAGCGGCTCGTACAGATGCATGCGCCGGCCGGCGGCGATGACCGCCACCGTGAAACCGCACGCCAGCGCCACAGGCAGCACCAGCGGATGCGCCCGGAAGCCCGTTCCCAGCCACAGACTCTGCGTACCGGCCAGCGACAGCGCATGAAGCCGGTAAAACAACGCCGCCGCCGCACAGCACAGGATCGTCACTCCGTCGGCCAGCATCCACGCCACAGAAGCGCCCCGGCCCCTCGGCCCAGGATCGGATAACCCAGCCGAAGAAGACTCAGGCCTCCCCTGACCCGATACATCCTGCACACGTTCCCAGAAACCTGAACTTGCCATATGTCCGTTCCACCGATTTCTATTTCGCTGTGAGCCGCGGGGGCGAGCCCGTTGTGTAGAGCTGCGCTCGGCCTCGCGACAACACCCGGAGAATCCCGAACTCGCCGCCCTCTGGCTACGCGTTGGCGCTCCTGTTACGGCTTGTGCAACGAAAATGCTTCAAGTAGGCACGACAGCCTTCCCGTGCGGGGGGGAAGCACACACGAAATGGATTTGCAACTACACCCACTACGCCAACGCTGTCGATCGCAATTCACCACTGCTCGATTGGCGATTTGCCAGTTGACCATTCGGGAGGTTCGTCAGGCGATACAAAGCGCCGGATTAAAAAACCTCTGAAACGGCAATATTAATCGCAATACGACGAAAATTGGCACTGTAGTGTTACAAATCAGATTTTAGACCTTTAGTGTTAGCACGTTTCCTGCCAGAAAGGAATAAAAATTTAATCGGTTCAAAGCGGGCAAAATAATCCATTTACGGGAAACAGAAGACGAGCTGGCTGATGCGCACTCCGGGCTGCCGCCCCTCACTGCCATCCTGGCCAGTTGCTCCCGACTGTAAACCGTCAATCGAACATTCTTATGAATGTCCATCAGCTCTCCTGGATTTCTGCGTCTTCGTAAACCCGGCTTCCCGGTTCTCGATCAGACGGACAACAGCAACCTGCTGAAACCTCACAGCTAGACCGCCGGCAAGGCGTAGCGGTCAAGCGTAATGAATTGAGAAATCGAGGGATCGGCAGAGGCGAGGAAGCGATCGAGCGGTCCGAAAAAGCCCACGCGGCCGGAATCGAGAAACAGGACCGAATCAGCCAGCCGCTCGGCAAAACGAATGTCGTGGGTGACCACGATGCTGGTGAAGCCGAGCTGACGCTTGAGTTGCTGGATAAGGTCGCCGAGCCGGCGGGCGATGAGCGGGTCGACCATGGTGGTGGGCTCGTCGTAGAGGACGACTTCGGGCTGGGCGGCGAGGGCGCGGGCGATGGCGACGGCCCGTTTGCGCCCGGTCGAGAGGCTGGCGGGGAGCGCGTCGACTACGTCTTCGGCTCCGACGAGCGCAATGAGGCGCTCCACAAGCTGATCGATCTGGTCGTCGGAAAGACCGTTGCCGTGCTCGCGCAGTGGGAAGGCGACGTTTTCACGGACGCTCAGCGAGTCGAAGAGAGCGCCGTTCTGGAAGACCATGGTGACGCGCCGGCGAATGGCGCGCAGCCCTTCCTCGTCAAGATCGGTGATCTCCTGGCCGGCGACACGGATGGAGCCGGAATCGGGCTTCAGGAAACCCATCAGAAGCCGCAGCGAAACAGATTTGCCGACGCCGCTGCGGCCGAGGATGCAGAGCGTCTGGCCGCGGTTGACCGAGAAGCTGACATTCTCAAGCACAGCGTGATCGCCGAAGGCGATGGAGACGTTTTGGAAGACGATGAGCGGCTCCTCATCCCGTGCCGGCTCGGAATGGGGCGGCTCCGGCTCATGCTGGTCGCTGTTTTCGAGAACTTCGAGTTCGGCGGCCAGTGGCGGCTCAAGAGGCTCGGGCTGGTTGGGCGTATCGGCCATGGGTTAATTCCAGCTTACGCAATCCGCACCGCGGCACAGACCGTAACGCGCCAGAAGCATTTCCGCGCGGCGGAGGTCGGCCGGGGCGTTGACGTTGAGGAACCATGCGAATGCAGGCAGCGCAGCCGGGTGAGCAACCTGGCCGGATTGGACAAGGAACTCCGCGGGGATGACGGACAGAGGCCTGTTGAGAGAGGCCGCAGCGGCGCGGAAGGCGGCAAGGCAGCCGGTGCGGCCGGCATCGAGCCCGGCCCGGAGCAGCGGAAGAACAGAGCGGTCGAGCACGGCAGGAAAGGTTTGCGCAAAACCGTTGACCGAGGCGAGGGTGACCGGCGCGCCGGCGGTCTCGGCGCGGCGCACGAGGTAGACCAGCAACGATGCGGGGAGCAGGGGAAGGTCTACGGAGAGAAAAACGCACAAGCGCGCGGTTGTCGAGTCCAGGGCCGCGCAGATGCCGGCGAGCGGACCGCTTCCCGCATCGGCCGCCGGATCGTGGATAACGGGAGCGTAGCTTTCAAGCGAGGTTCGAGCGCCGGCGATCGAGGCGTCGAACCCGGCTTCGCGGAGCATGGCGAGCGAGCGCGCGACAAGCGGCTGGCCGGCGAACGGGACGAGGGCCTTGTCGCGGCCCATGCGGCTCGATTCGCCGCCGGCCAGGACAAATCCGGCGACACCCTGCTCGTTCATTCGCGCCCTCAGCTTCCCACCTCTTCGAGGAAGCGGATCAGCGACCGGATGCCCATCTCGAAGTTCTTCAGGTTGAATTTTTCGTTCGGCGCATGGAGGTTGTCGTCGGGCAGGCCGAAGCCCATCATTACGCTGGGCAGGCGGAGATGGCGGTCGAAGTCGCCGACGATGGGGATGGAGCCGCCGGAGCGGATGAAGACCGTATCGCGGCCCCAGACCTGATGGAGCGCGCGCGTGGCGGCCTGAATGTAACGGTTATCGACGGGGATGAGGCAGGGGTCGCCGGA
>DATGLJ010000091.1:0-3812 GCA_035294185.1 Occallatibacter sp.
GGTGGCGAAGTGCTGGTTGCCGCGGCCGCCGCGGCCGCCGCGGGCGATGACGATGCGCTCGTCGGGCGTGCGGAAATCGTGCACCAGCTCACCGGTCTCGGCGTCATAGAGCGCAGTGCCCACCGGCACCTGCAGCGTGATGGAGCGGCCGTCCTGGCCGGTGCAGTTCGAGCCCATGCCGTGCTCGCCGCGCTGCGCCTTGTGCTCGGGGTTGTAGCGGAAGTGGATCAGCGTGTTGTGCCGCTGCGTGGACTCCATGTACACGTCGCCGCCGCGGCCGCCGTCGCCGCCTGAGGGGCCGCCGCGAGGCACGAACTTCTCCCGCCGGAAGGCCATGCAGCCGTTGCCGCCGTCGCCGGCCTTCACGCGAATTTTGGCTTCGTCGATGAACATGGGGCTCGAAGCGGCGCTCCGGCATCGCTCGCCGGGGCTCGCCAGAGTCCGGCAGCTGGGAAGCGCCAACCTTCCAGTGTATCGAACGAGATGCGCGAAGGGGTGCGCCGGAAGACCAGCCTCTTCCGCCGGAGGGTGACTTACCGGGTCCCTGCCGGCGAAGTTGCGGTTGCGAGAGGGAGAATCGGGGCTAAAATGCTCGCAA
Organism: Occallatibacter sp.; assembly: GCA_035294185.1. Classification (GTDB taxonomy): domain Bacteria; phylum Acidobacteriota; class Terriglobia; order Terriglobales; family Acidobacteriaceae; genus Telmatobacter. Next base: position 599 of record DATGLJ010000091.1, read on the forward strand.
TTCTTCTCCCCATCTGCCGGCAGAGGGCAGCCAGTTGCTGCGCCCTGCAAGTTTCCTGATCGCGCATGGCCCTTAGCCGGGGCATTTGCGCGAAGCTGCGTCGCCGTTTACGGGCGGATTTGTTGACGGGAACTGCTGGATGCCTCTTTGTGGGAAGCGTGCGGTGTTGGGCTGGCTCGGATGCGCGTGGGTTGCCGCTCAGCTTCTCGGCTGGCCGGGGATTTCCGCCCGGGCCGCCGAGCCGGCCTCTGCCGGGCCGACGGGCGCGCTGTCGGGCCGGCTTACCGACCTTCGTTCTTCGCCGCTCGCGGGCGTCACCGTGATTCTGCGCAGCCAGTCGACCGGCGTCGAAGTGGTTCGCGCCGTCACAGGCAGAAATGGGGTCTACCGATTCACGGGGATTGCGCCCGGCGTTTACACGCTTGAGGCCCGGAGCGGCCGCCTGGGCAGGGGCGAGCTGGCCGATATTGAAGTTGCCGCAGGCCACGAAGCGCGGATGCAGGCGGCAATGAGTCTTGTTCCGCCGGCAGAGGCCGCGCCGCAGCTTGCGGCTGATCCGCGGCTGCCGGATGCGCCGCGCGAGGCGGCCGCTCCGCAGCTGGATCCGGTTGCCGCCATGATTGCGGCTGTTGCCATGAGGGCGCGCGACGGGATCGGCCCGGCCGATATCGGCGCCGGCGGAGACGACGAGATACAGCCCGTGCCTTTGCGGAGCCAGGCGCTGGCGAGCCGCAGTCTGGCGGCGCCGGCCGCCCTTCTGTCTCCGGCGCCTGTTGAGATCTCCGCTGCGCTGCAGCCGGTTCAGGCTGCACCCCAACAGATAGCCGCACTTCATCTGCCGGCTCAACCCTCCGCCGGCCTGCGTTCATCCTTGCATGCCGCCGGTCCGCCGGCAGCCGATTCGACGCCGAGTCTTATTCGTAGCGTGGTTGCGGCCGTCGCCGGACTGCCGTCGTCGAACAGCGCTGCGGCGGCCCTGGCCGAGGTTCCGCCTGCAACTGCGGCTGCGAGCACCACGATCGCCGGCGAGCAGTTGCGGTCTCTGCCGGTGAGCGGGCGGCGATGGCAGCAGTTGTTCCTCGATACGCCTGCGGCTGCCGCAGAGCCCTCGTCTGCGCAGGCCTCTTTCCTTGGCCTGGGCCAGAATCCCGCGGATGCGACGATTGACGGCGCCAGTGTGCGAATGGCCTTTGGAAGCGCGGCCGGCTCGGCGGCGGGATTGTCCGCGCAGGACCCATCGGCGCAGTCGTCGTCCGAAGCGCGGGTTGCGAATCAGGGATGGGCTGGCGGGCATGGCGCAATGGTGAGCGAAGCGGCGATCCGCAACGTGGAGATAGAAGCCGGAAATGCCGAGGCCAGAGGCGCGCACGCCGAGGGCGGCCGCGCCGGCGTGGAGACGGAGAGCGGCGGCAATACGCTGCACGGGCAGGGGTTTGTTTTCGACCGGCAGAATAGCTGGGGGGCGCGAAATCCTTTTACGCAGTGGGTGCAGAATACGGGGACGGCGGCCTCGCCGGCGTTTGCTTCCGTGCCTTACACTCCGCCCGACCACGAGTCGGTCTGGGGTTTCGGAGCCGGCAGCAGCATCCGGCGCAACAGGCTGTTCTGGTTCGCTGCGCTCGACGGCTACCGGCGTAACGATCCGGGCGTGGCTTCTGTAAAGCAGTTCGCCGAGTTGTTTGCGCCGGTTGAGCCGACCAGCGCACAGGTGCAGCTGCTGAGCGCTCAGCTCGGCGAGAGCGCAGATCAGGCCTACGAGGACTACATGGGCATTCCCCGCGCCGGCGTGGTTTCGGCCGGGCTGGAGCAGCTGGCTGCGCTGCTGGGGCGGGCGCCGCGCATGGCTGCGCAGTGGACGGGCTTCGCGCGGCTCGACTGGCAGGCGGCCGAGCGGTACCGCTTCACCCTGGAAGGCATCGGTTCGGCCTGGAACTCGCCGGGCGGAGGGCTGACGCGCGTCTCGGAAGACTACGGAAGCCACAGCTTCGGCTCCAGCAAAGCAAGCCGGCAATGGTTGATGGCGCGGTGGGAGGCCTTCGTTACGCCGAACCTGCTTGCGGTGACGCAGGGCTCGGCGGGGCGCGAGATTCTGGCGGCGCGGCCCGATGCGCCGTCCTCGTGGGAGCAGACATTCCTGAGCGGCAGCAGCGGCGGGCAGTTGCCGCAGATCGTCGTGGATTCGCGCTACGGGTTTACGATCGGCAATCCGGCGCGCTTCGGCCCGGGCAGTTACCCCGACGAGCGCATGATGCACGGTCAGCAGATGCTGGACTGGGTGCACGGGCGGCTGCTGGTGAAGACCGGCTTCGAACTCGATCACAACACCGACGCCATCACTCTGCTGCGTAACCGGACGGGAACCTACTACTACTCGAAGGTGCAGAACTTCATCTCCGATGCTTCGGTCTTCGAGCGTTTCGGCGCGGCGAATCTGCTCAGCTTCCAGAATCCGCACAACTGCAACGCAACCAGGAAGAGCTTTGGCGCGCTGCCTTGTTATTCGTATTATTCGCAGACCATGGGGCCAGACTACTGGCAGCTGAGCACCAACGACTGGTCCGGCTATATCACGGCGCAATGGCAGCCAGGCAGGTTTGCCGTGGTTTCCGCTGCGCTGCGCTGGGACCGCGAACAGTTGCCCGCGCCGATGAAGCTGGTGGACAATCCCGCGCTGCCGTTGACCGAGCGGCTGCCCGATCTGGGCAACGAGTGGGGACCGCGCGTGAGCTTTGCGCTCGGCAACCGGCGCCACTGGCCGCTGCTGCGGCTCGGCTACGGCATCTATTACGGACGGACCGAGAATGCGACCGTGCAGACGGCCATCTCGCAGACCGGCTCGCTCAAGGGCGATCTCTATTTCTTTATCCGCCCGACCGACGGATACACTCCGGCAACGGGAACCAGCGCGGCGCCGCCGTTCTCCACTGTGCTTACGGGGCCGCCGGGCAGCGTGGTCACGCCCGGAGCCGTCGAGTATGCGCCCAACTTCCGCAATGCGGAGGTGCATCAGGCCATAGCCTCTCTGGAGCAGGCTCTGCCTGGCCGCCTGGAGCTGACCGCGAGCGCCCTGCTCAGCCTGGGCCGGCGGCTTCCGGTTTCCATCGATACGAATTTCGATCCTGCGGTGAATCCCGGCGCCATCACCTACGCGGTGAAAGACCCTACCGGCCAGGGGCCGATCAGGACGCCGACGATTACCGTGCCGTTTTACGCG
>DATGLJ010000092.1:0-5222 GCA_035294185.1 Occallatibacter sp.
CTGTGCGATAAGCAAGCTATACCACGAAAAGAACGCCGGCTCGCATTACCGAGGTGCTACTTGCGCCGCATCCCGAGGCCGCGCGAGGGGCCGCGCGACCCGCACTACGCCCGCTTTTCGAGCACGTCGCGCAGCGCAAAGCTCGTCTCCAGCCTCGTAACGCCCGGCAGCCGCGACAGCTCATTCTGGTGCAGCCGTCCATAATCGTCCATGCCGGCTACGCGCGCCACAAGAATGTAGTCGTACTGGCCGGCGAGCAGATGGCAGCTCACAATGTCGTGGCAGTGCCGCACCGCGGCCTCGAAGGCGCCCAGCACCGCGGCCGACTGCCGCTCCAGCGTCACGCGGATATAAACCGTCATGCGCTTGCCGAGCAGCCGGTCGTCGACAATCGCGCGATATCCGCGGATCGCCCCGGAGGCCTCAAGCGCCAGAATCCGCCGCGATGCCGCCGAGGCCGACAACCCCACCGCCTCGCCCACCTCGTAATTGGTCGCGCGGCCGTTCCGCGCCAGGTACTTCAGAATCGCCGCATCGAACTCGTCCAGATCGCCGCCGGCCGCAATCGCATGCGGACCGGAGGCGTCCGGATCGGCCGGCCCCGGCTCTGGCGAATGAGCAGAAGGAGAACTTTGCGATAATTGCTGATTTTTTGCACGTTTCATTCTCATGCTGATGTTTTACCACGAACTTTGCACACATTGACACTTTTTCCCGCAGTACTATCCCTTTCAGATGACGGCGGTTGCAGAGTTGCCGCGCCGGCGAGCTCCACTTCCGCCTGCCGGGTTCGCCTGCGCCGGCCATCCCTGGCGGGCAAGGCCGGGAACCGATCGGGGAAACAATTCGAGGAGCGGAATCATGATCGTCGGCGTTCCCAGGGAGATCAAAGATAACGAAGCGCGCGTCGGCATTACGCCCGGCGGGGTCAGGGCTCTGCGCGAGGCCGGCCACCAGGTGCTTGTCGAAACCCAGGCCGGCGCGGGCTCAGGGTTTCCCGACGAGGAGTACCAGAACGCCGGCGCGGAGATCGTGGGCGACGCCGGCTGTGTCTGGGGCAAGTCCGAGATGGTCGTCAAAGTCAAGGAGCCCATCGAGCGCGAGTATGCGTATTTCCGCCCGGGACTGGTGCTGTTTACTTATCTGCATCTTGCGCCGCAACCCCGGCTCACCGACAAGCTGCTCGAAGCCGGAGTCATCGGCATTGCCTATGAAACCGTGCGCGACCGGCGCGGCGCGCTGCCGCTGCTGATGCCGATGAGCGAGGTGGCAGGCCGCATGAGCGTGCAGGTGGGCGCCAGTTATCTCGAAAAAGAACGCGGCGGGCGAGGCATCCTGCTTGGCGGCGTGCCCGGCGTGCCGCCGGCGCTGGTCACCATTCTTGGCGGCGGGGCCGTAGGCACAAACGCCGCGCGCATCGCCCTCGGCCTCGGCGCGCGCGTCACGCTGATCGACCTGAACATCAACCGCCTGCGCGAGCTGGACGACATGTTCGGCGGCCGGCTCTACACGCTCGCCTCAAACAGCTACAACATAGCCCGCGCCACGGCTGAGGCAGACCTGGTCATCGGCGGAGTGCTCGTTCCCGGAGCTACGGCGCCCAGGCTCGTCACCCGCGCCATGGTCGCGCAGATGAAGAAAGGCGCGGTCATCGTCGATGTCGCCATCGACCAGGGCGGATGCGTGGAGACCGCGCGGCCCACCTCGCACTCCAACCCCAGCTACACGGTCGACGGCGTAGTGCACTACTGCGTCACCAACATGCCCGGAGCCGTGCCGCACACCTCCACGCTGGCGCTTACCAACTCCACCTTTCCCTACGTTCTGCGCCTGGCCAATCTGGGTCCCCGCGAAGCCCTGCGGCAGGACCCGGACCTGGCCGAAGGATTGAACACCTGGCTCGGCGAGCTGACCCACAAGGGCGTAGCCGACAGCCAGCACCGGTCATGGACTTCGCCCGCAAAGTTGGCGGCCTGAAGACCGGAAAAACATAACGGTTTGGGCGGGAGGTCCGCCGCGGCCGGCGCCTGGACGGGGCAGCCGGCCGTATTTGTCTTCACGCAAGGCGAGTCCTGCGGAGAGCAGGCCGGCAACATCCGGCATCCCGGACAATCCCCGCGCAATTCAAGCTGGCCTCTCCGGCCATACGATTTCCCGTTCAGGAGACAGCGCGCGAACCACGCCCTTGACGCCACAAAGCTGCGAAGGCTGGATGATAGCGCCAAAGCTGGCGACGGTCAGACTCTATCGCTCGCTGGCGGCAGGTTCATCCCTTGCCGGAGACCGAGCACTCCATTTTGTTCAGCTCCTCCGGGCCCAGGTCAGACGCGCCGCTGCCGGGCAGAAACACCCGGAAGCAGGTAAAGTTGCCGGCCTCTCGACTGCGCCATGTACGGCAGCAGATGCGGCCATCGTATTTCTGGACGATTCCTTTGCTGATCCAGAGCCCCAGTCCGGTTCCCTTGGTCGACTTGGTGCTGAAGAACGGCTGGAACAGATGGCGGGCATCCTCGGGATTAATGCCGGCGCCGGTATCTACGATGGCAATGACGATGCCCCGGCGGCTGGAGGTGAAGTCGGTGGCTTCGCGCACCGAGATGCCCAGCGTTCCTCCTTCGGGCATGGCCTGGATGGCGTTGCCGATGAGGTTGAGGAAGATCTGGCGCAGCTCGACCGGAAAGCCGCGGACAAGCGAGGCCGAGTGGTACCGCTTGCGCACGGTGATGCGGCTCGTTTTGAGAGCGCGCTCCTGCAGGCCGAGCACGTCCTCAAGCAGCTCCGGCACCAGCACCGAGATAGGCTGCTTGGATTCGCGGTAAAAGCTGAGCGTCTGGCGGGTGATGTGGCTGACGCGCTGCAATTCCTGCTCGGCCATCTCTGCGCAGCGCCGCGCTTCTTCGTCGAGCGAAGGATGATTGCGCAGCAGGTAGAAAATATTGGTGATGGCGGCCAGCGGGTTGTTGATTTCGTGCGCGATAATGCCTGCGACCCGGCCCATAGCGGCCAGTTTCTCGGTTTCGCGCAGAGCCTCCTCGGCCTTCATCTGCGCGGTAATGTCGCGGCCCACCTCGAGCACTGCATCCGCCTCCCGATTCAGCGATTTCCGGCAGGCGATCAGAATTTCTGTTCCGTCGCGGGTCTTCTGGAGCAGGTTACCCTGCCACCAGCGCTGCCGCTGCAGCGCCCGCAGGATTTGCTCGCGGGGAACCGGGAAAACCGTCTGCAGCAGATCGTGAATATTGCGTCCGATTACCTCTTCGCGCTTCCATCCGTAGACCTTCTCTGCGCCCTTGTTCCAGAACCGTATGGCGTCGTTCATGTCGCGCACCATAATGGCTTCGGTGGCCAGGTCGAGCAGCTCGGCGCGCTCGCGGTATTGCGCTTCGCGCCGGCGCAGCTCTTCGGTGCGGTCGGCCACGATCTGCTCCAGGTTCCTGTTCATCGCTTCGAGCTGCCGCGTCTTGCGGTGCAGGTCGACAAATACTCTGACCTTGGCTCGCAGCACCTCGGGAATGACCGGCACGCTGATGTAATCGACTGCGCCGCTGCGGTAGCCCTGGATGCGGTCGGAGTCGGTTAGATGAACGCCGGAGATGAAGATGATCGCCGTCTTTTGAAAGCGGGGATGCTGGCGGATGACATCGGCAAGCTCGAAGCCGTCGACGTCGGGCATCGAAACATCCATCAAAACCACGGCCACGTCGGTCTTCAGCAGGATGTTCAGCGCTTCGCTGGCGCTGCCGGCTTTGATGAGATTCTCGCCAAGATCGTCAAGAATCACCTGATAGCTCAACAGTTTGGCGGGCTGGTCATCCACCATCAGTATGTTGACTTTTTCATCCGCAGTCATCGTTGTCCGTTTCTCCTTGCGACCGACCGGCGGTCCGGCAAATCGATCCATTTTCTGCGAAACGATCTGCGCAGGAGACAGTTGCCGCGCGCCTTGCAGGCGGGGCCGGGCCCCTTCCCGGGCCGCGCCTGTTATTACTACGTTCCTGCAAAACCGAAAAATTTGCCAGCGGCCGCCTTGTAACGGCCTCCTGGACCTGCTCCTTTCAGCGGTGCAGCCACATGCGCAGCGCCGCCAGCAGTTGTTCGGTGTTTACCGGCTTGGCCAGATACTCCGAGGCTCCGGCTTCCAGGCACCGCTCGCGGTCGCCCTTCATCGCCTTGGCGGTCAGGGCGATGATCGGCAGCCGCCTTAAGGCCGGGTTCTGGCGGATGACCTGTATGGTCTCGTAGCCGTCCATCTCCGGCATCATGATATCGATCAGCACAATGGCCAGGTCGGGAGTGGATTCGACGATCTGAATCGCCTCGCGTCCCGTTCCCGCCGAGAGCACCTGCATGCCGCGCCGCTCGAGCACGCTCGAAACGGCAAAGATGTTGCGGACGTCGTCGTCGACCACCAGCACCTTGCGGCCCGTGAGCGCGTCGTCGGACTGGTGCAGCCTGTCGAGCATGCGCTGTTTTTCCTGCGGCAGATCGGCAATGACGCGGTGCAGGAAGAGCGCGGTTTCATCGAGCAGGCGCTCGGGCGACTCCACGTCCTTGACGACGACGCTGCGAGCCAGAGTATGGAGCTGGTTGTCTTCCTCGGGCGTGAGTTCGCGGCCGGTAAAGACGACAACAGGCAGGTCCCTGAGCCGGGGGTTTTCGCGCAGCTGCTCGAGCACCTCGAAGCCCGACATGTCGGGCAGGCGCAGGTCGAGGACCACGCAGTCGTACTGCTCATCGGCCAGCTTGCGCAGCGCCGAAGCGCCGGAGTCCGCCACGTCGATGTCGATATCCCTGTAGCCGAGCAGTTCGCGCGTGCTCAACTGTTCGGCCGGGTTGTCCTCGACAAGCAGCAGCCTCTTGCGCCGCTCCTTCGAGTACTCGCGGATGCGGGTAAGCGCCGCATCGATGTCCTCCCTGGTGGAGGGCTTGGTGAGATAGGAGAATGCGCCGCGCGCCAGTCCGTGCAGACGGTCCTCATCGAGCGTGAGCATCTGCACCGGGATATGGCGCAGCGCAGGATCGAGCTTGATGTGGTTGAGGACGGTCCAGCCGAGCATGTCGGGCAGAAAAACATCGAGCGAAATCGCGGTCGGGCTGAACTCGCGGACCAGCGAGAGCGCCTCGGTTCCGGTGTTTGCAATCAGCACCTTGAAGCCTTTGTCCCGCGACAGATCGCTGAGCACGCGCGCGTAATGCACATCGTCTTCGACGATGAGCATCAC
>DATGLJ010000093.1:0-4121 GCA_035294185.1 Occallatibacter sp.
GTTGCGCTGGGCTGTATCGCCAGCATCGGCACCGTCACCAACGCGATCACTGGAATCTTTAACAACATCAGCACGTCGCTGCAGTAAAGCTCGGCCGCAGCTTCCAGGCGTACGAGTCGAACCTGCAAAAGAATGTTCGAGTAGCCTTCCCTCGGGAGAACAGGGCCAGCGCACAGGGTTGCGTCTGGCCCAAATTTCCGCCATGCATCCGGCGATGGGCCGGACGACATACGACAGTCTGGCGGCCGGAACAGGGTAGAGCAGCTGTGCAGAAGCGCGGCAGGTCGACGATGCGGAATCGAAGCCTGCGCGATCGAGCCCTGGACCCTGGACCGGACCGATGTCTCCAACCGCGCCACAATCGAATGCTTCGCTGCTGATTCTCGAGTGCGGCGCGGCGGCCATTGTGGCGGCTCTGGCCTTTGCCTGGCCGGCGCTGGGCGCAGGCCGGTTTGCGCGCGCGGAGCGGCTGTTCGCGCGGCTGGCGCAAAGAAAAAATATCGCCGCCGCATGCGCCGGGCTGAGCGTCATTATTCTTCGCTTGGCCATTCTTCCGGCGCTCGGAGTTCCTCTTCCGTTTTCCCCCGACGATTTCAGTTTTCTGCTGCAGAGCGACACGTTTCTGCACGGGCGGCTGACGAATCCCACTCCGGCGATGTGGACGCACTTTGAAACCATCCATGTCACCATGGTTCCGAGCTACCAGTCGATGTACTTTCCCGGGCAGGGGCTTTTACTGGCGCTGGGCCATGTGTTGTTCGGGCACCCGTGGTTTGGGGTTCTGCTCTCAAGCGCGGCAATGTGCGCGGCGCTAACCTGGGCGCTGCAGGCCTGGCTGCCTGCGAGCTGGGCGCTGCTGGGCGGGTTTATCGCGGTTCTGCGGCTGGGCGTGTTCAGCTACTGGACCAATACCTATCATGCGGCCGGATCGCTGGCTGCGCTGGGCGGCGCGCTGATCCTGGGGGCGCTGCCGCGGCTGATGAAAACAGCGCGGCTCCGATATGGGTGGCTGATCGCGGCCGGAGCTTCGATCCTGGTGCTGACGCGGCCTTACGAAGGGATGCTGCTCTGCCTGCCGGTGAGCATTGTGCTGGTGCGCTGGACGGTGAAGGGCAAAAACAGCCCCGGAATCCTGGTAGTTGCGCGGCAGGCTGTCCTGCCGCTGGCGCTGATTGCCGCTACCTGTGCATGGCTGGGCTACTATGATCTGAAGGCCTTTGGCAGTGCGACGACGTTGCCCTACACCGTGGATCGCAAGGAGTATGCCATTGCGCCCTATTATGTCTGGCAGCCGCCCCAGCCTGAGCCGCATTACCGGCATGCGGCGATGCGGGCGTTTTATCAGGTGGGCGAACTGGATTTCTACGATCAGATTCACCGGCCGGCGGGCTTTCTGCCGCACACGCTCGAAAAGGTCGCGTTTGCCTTCTTGTTCTATGCCAACTTTGTGCTGCTGATCCCGCTGATCATGGTGCACAGGGTTTTTCTGGACAGGCGGATTCGGTTTCTTGTGGTCTGTGTGCTGGTACTGTCGGCCGGAATGGTAATTGAGATTTTTCTGTTGCCGCATTACCTGGCGCCGTTCGTCTGCGCGTTCTATGGCATTGGCCTGCAGGCGATGCGCCACCTGCGGCTTTGGAAACCGGAAGGCAGACCCGCCGGCCTGGCGATGGTGCGGTTCACCGTAGTGGCCGTCGTGGCGCTGACAGCAATACGGATTTTCGCCGCGCCTCTGGGCATTGCTCCGGCCGAGTGGCCGGCGAGCAACTGGAATTTCGCCTGGTGGGGACCGCAGAACTTCGGCCGGCAGCGGGCGCATATCGAGGCAGAGTTGAGCAGCCTGCCCGGCGATCAGCTGGCGATCGTGCGCTACTCTCGAAGTCATAATCCATTCAACGAGTGGGTTTACAACCCGGCGGAGATGGATCGGTCCAAGGTACTATGGGCGCGAGAGATGGATCCGGCCGATAATGCCGACCTGCTCCGGCATTACCCGGATCGGAAGGCGTGGCTGGTGGAACCGGATGCCACGCCGGCGCGGGTGACGCCGTATCCGGAGCCGGCGGAGATGAGGGCGGCGAATTGAATCCTGTTCTTTCGTCCGGCCGCGGAAGCAACGGGCAGCACGCAGGGTGAAACGGCCGGGATGGTGAGGGACCCATGATCAACGGAAAGAAAATCGCAGTGGTGATGCCGGCGTATAACGCCGAGCGGACGCTGGAACAGACGGTGCGCGAGCTTTCGGATCTGGTGGATATCAAGATTCTGGTGGACGACTCGAGCAACGACCGCACGGCGGAGCTTTCCCGCCGGCTTGGCGTGACGACCTTTGTGCACAACGCCAACTATGGCTACGGACGCAACCAGCAGACCTGCTACCGCGAGGCGCTGGCGGCCGGAGCCGACATCGTGGTGATGGTGCACCCGGATTACCAGTACACGCCGCTGCTGGTGCCGGCGATGGCGGGCATGATCGCCTCCGGAATTTACGACATGGTGCTGGCCTCGCGCATCCTCGGCGCGGGCGCGCTCAAAGGCGGCATGCCGCTCTACAAATACATCGCGAACCGGCTGCTGACGGCGTTTCAGAATCTGTTTCTTGGCATCAAGCTGTCGGAGTATCACACCGGCTTTCGCGCCTTCTCCCGCGAATTGCTGGAGACGCTGCCGCTGCTCGAGAACTCGGACGATTTTGTCTTCGATAACCAGATGATTGCGCAGGCGGCGATGTTCGGCTTCCGCATCGGCGAGATCTCCTGCCCGACGAAGTATTTCGAGGAGGCTTCGTCGATCAGCTTCCGGCGCAGCGTGAAGTATGGGCTGGGGGTGCTGGCGACCACGGTGGAGTTTACGCTGCACAGGCTGAAAATCCGCAGAGCGCCGCGATTCGGCGCATCGGGCAGGCGCGTGACCCAGCACTACTACTCCGAAGTCACGCAGCGATCGTGAGCCGAGCAACCGGTGCGGCGAACCGGAAGTCGGCTCCCGAAGGAGATGCTGCGCCGATCCTGACGAGCCCTGGCCGATGATGGTTGGGCCGATCATGGATCGACGCGGCACGCGCCCGCACAAGCGGGTTCGATCGCACATGGATCGTAAGCCTCATCCGAATTGCAGCTGAGAGGTCATCAACTGTACCTGGTACGGTATTCCGGTCGCCATGAGGTAGTAGATTGTGGCGACTTTGGTAGTCGGGTTCCAGGCCGTGTAGCGGTTGAGCAGGTAAGGCGAATACGCGTATCCCGGCGTATTGCCCGATGAGTCGAGAACGGGCGGGTCCTGGTAAAGCGTGTCGCTTCCGGGAAGGTGCATGTACTGTCCCCACGCGCCCTCCCGATCGGGGTTAAAGAGAGCAATTTCGTCAGACCAGGTCCAGGGGTTTGTCCCGATCCGGCAGACCACGCTTTCGTGCGGAAGAGAGGTGGACGCCCGCGTGTACATCATCAGCCACTTCTGCGGCCCGGTAAGATACGTCACCGAGATCTGCGTGATGCCAATCGTGTTGCAGACGGGAACCGCCTGCGACTGCGTTGTAGACCAGGTCCCATTCCCTGTATAGAACTGGATGCCGGTCGGCGGGTTCACGCCCGGCTGCAAGGGCATCCATGCCAGGTAAACAGTAGTAAAGTACACTCCCCACATCAGAAGCCCGTCACCGCTCGATGACGGCAGTCCCGGCCAGGCTGAGTTCTGGATGACCCATGGAGCGATTTGCCAGAAATATCCCGAACCATCGGAGATGTTGTAGCAGACATTGAACTCCTGGCTGGGATCGGAGGCGCTGGTCAATGTTCCGTAGGGTCCGCCGCTGTTATCCGGGCCGGCCCAGACACAAAAGACATAGAGAAGCCCGTTGTAGGTGAATGCCCCGGTCGGAGTCTGGTTGCCGCCGATGGCGCCGGTCCCTCCCGGTCCTCCGGGGGAAGCAAGCCGATAGGGCTGAAAGACCCCACTGCTTTGTGTAATGCAGGAAAGCGGCACGCCATTGGCGCCCATCGAGGCAGCGGTTGTATAGCAGATCGGATCGGCATTGTTGATATTCGTATCTCCGGCCGAGAGCGGAACGTCGCCGAAGAAGAAGTATAGATTGCCGTTGAACTCGACCGGACACCCCATGTCTG
>DATGLJ010000094.1:0-7132 GCA_035294185.1 Occallatibacter sp.
AAGCGCGTGCTCGTGCTTCGCAACACCACAGAACGGCCGGAAGGCGTGGAGGCCGGAGTCGCCGAACTGATAGGGACCGACGAGGAAGCGGTGTTCCGGGCAATCGATCTGGCGCTCAAAAACGAGAGCGGACGGATTGCGCGGATCAGCCCTTATGGAGACGGAAAAGCCTCGGCGCGCATTGCGGATTTTATGCTGGGGCGGCGCGTAAGGGACGAGTTCGACGCCTGAACAATGCCGCGGCCTGCCGCGCCGCGCCATGCTGCTATCCTGAATTCGTGATTTCCTCCCGCAAATTCAAGGGCATCCTGGCTATGGGCCTGCTGCTGCCGCTTGCTCTGGCCGCCTGCCATAAGGAAGAGCAGGCCGTCGAGGGCGTGGCGCAGAACGCAGTAAAGGCCGAACATACGGCGCAGGCCAACGCTACGGAACTCGACCAGGAGCGCGCGCAACTTGCGCAGATTCCGCTGCCCACCAAGAGCATGTATATCGACGTGCATGAGCCGGCGCAGTGGGAAAATCCTTTCCTGTCGGTCGGTCCGCAGTACGTCGCTATGCGCATCCTGATGCCCGATATGAATCCCAGCACGGCCACCGAGGGCACTCTGCTGCGCCCCAAAGCTGCGCGCGAGCAGGAGCTCGAGTTGCGCATCTCGGACCTGGACAAGGCCCTCGCAGCCCTTCCCGCCGGCGCGTGGCATTACGGGCGCGTCGTCGCGGTTGCGGAGTCGCCCGAGACTCGCTCGAAGGACCGCGCGGCGGTGCGCCGCAACGTGGAAACCGTGATCCGCCGGCTGAACGACCTGGGCATTGTCGTCGAGGAGTGGCCCTCGCGCTGAGACGCGCGCGCATGCGCCGCGATACCATGCCATCGTGAACACTCCGTTCCCGATCCTGGCCAATCAACCGGCTCTCAGCCACGAATCCTTCTCCGCCCACCGCGAGCTGGAAGCGCAGCTCAGAAAAAATCTCCGCGGCCCGGGCGCCTCCGAAATTGTCCGATTCGATCCTGGTTCGCGCGCGCTGTATGCATCCGACGGCTCGAATTACCGCCAGCTTCCCATCGGCGTCGTCTTTCCGCGCGATGCGGCCGACGTGGAAGCTGCTCTGGCCGCCTGCCGCGCCACCGGCGCCGCAGTGCTGCCGCGCGGCGCCGGCACCAGTCTCGCCGGCCAGTGCGTCAACGTGGCCGTAGTCTTTGACTACTCGCGCCATATGAACGCGCTCATCGCCCTCGATCCCGACGCCAGGCTCGCGCGCATCCAGCCGGGCATTGTGCTCGACCGGCTGCGCGAAGCGGCGGAGAAACACCACCTCACCTACGCACCCGACCCGGCTACGCACTCGCGCTGCACTCTCGGCGGCATCCTGGGCAATAACAGTTGCGGAGTGCATGGCCTGCTGGGCGGCAAAGCCGTAGATAACGTGGAAACCCTCGACATTGTGCTCTACGACGGCACGCGCATGACCGTGGGCGCAACCACGCCTGCCGAACTCGACGCCATCATCCGCGCCGGCGGCCGCCGCGGGCAGATCTACGCCGGGCTCCGGAAGCTGCGCGACCGCTACGCCGGGCTGATTCGCGAGAAATTCCCCCGCATTCCGCGCCGCGTCTCCGGCTACAATCTCGACGATCTGCTGCCCGAGAACAACTTTCACGTGGCGCGCGCGCTGGTCGGCTCAGAAGGCACCTGCGTCAACATCGTCGGCGCCGAAGTGAACCTGACAAAAAGCCCGCAGCATCGGGTGCTGGTCGTGCTCGGATTCAACGATCATTTCGCCGCAGCCGACGCAGTGCCGCGCGCGCTCGAACACAAGCCCATCGGTCTTGAAGGTTTCGATTTTCTCCTTGTCGAGTTTATGCGCCGTAAAGGACTGGCGCTGCGCGACCTCGACCGCCTGCCCGAAGGAGTTGGTTTCCTGCTGGTCGAGCTTGGCGCGGATAGCGAAGAAGAGGCGCAGGCGAAAGCCCGGGAGGTCGCTCGCGCGTCGCAGACCTGGCCGGAGCAGCCGGTAGCGCATATCTGCGCGCCGGAAGAAGCCGCAGCCGTGTGGCGCGTGCGCGAGTCGGCTCTTGGCGCCATCGTCTTCGTGCCCGGAGAGCCCAATCGCTTCGAAGGCTGGGAAGACGCCGCCGTGCCGCCCGAGCTGCTCGGCCAATATCTGCGCCGCATCACCGCGCTCATGCAGGAGTACGGCTACCGCTCCCCGCTCTACGGCCACTACGGGCAGGGGTGCGTGCATATGCGCATCAATTTCGACTTCCGCTCGGCCGAGGGCATCGGAAAATTTCGCGAGTTTATCGATCGCGCAGCCGATGTGGTGGTCGGGTTTGGCGGCTCATTCAGCGGAGAGCATGGCGACGGCCAGGCGCGCGCTGCGCTGCTGCCCAAAATGTTCGGCGCGGAGCTGGTCGAAGCCTTCCGCGAATTCAAGGCCCTGTGGGACCCGGACAACCGCATGAATCCGGGCAAGGTTTCCGATGCGGTCCGCGTCTACGATCCAGCTGAAAACCTGCGGGACACGCTGAGCATCCGTCACCACGCACCCGAGCCGCAAAAGCATTTCGCCTTCGCCGCCGACGAAGGTTCGCTCGAACGCGCAGCCGAGCGCTGCGTCGGCGTGGGCGCATGCCGCAGCGCGCGCCCCGGCGTCATGTGCCCCAGCTACCGGGCAACCGGCGAGGAGCAGCATTCGACGCGCGGCCGCGCCCACCTGCTGTGGGAGATGCTTGCAGGCTCGCTGCGCCATGAGGGCTTCCGCAGCCAGGCCGTGCGCGAGGCGCTCGATCTGTGCCTGAGCTGCAAAGCCTGCAAGAGCGAGTGCCCCGTGCAGGTCGATATGGCGCAGTATAAATCCGAGTTTCTGGCCCAGCATTACAAGGGCCGCCTGCACCCGCTGCCGCATTACGTCTTCGGCTTTGCGGATAAGCTGGCGCGCTTCGGCTCTGTCGCGCCCAGACTGACCAACGCAATGCTCAACGGCCGGCTTACCTCGCCCATCGTCAAGCGCATCGCCGGCGTAGCGCCCGAGCGTAAGTTTCCGGCGCTGGCCGAGCAAAGCTTCCGGCGCGCCTTCGAAAGCGCCGGGAAGAAGGCGCTGAGAGGCTCCGCTTCGCGCCAGGCGCCTTCGGATGCGCGCCCGGTTCTCCTCTGGCCCGACACCTGGAATAACTACTACCATCCGCGCACGCTCGCTGCGGCGGATACGGTTCTGCGCGAGGCAGGCTTCGCCGTCGAGATTCCGCAGGGCCATATCTGCTGCGGCCGGCCCCTGTACGATTTCGGTTTCCTCTCCGCCGCCCGCTCCTATCTCGCCAGCGTGCTCGATCGGATGACTCCGCAGATCGACGCCGGCGCGCCTTTCATCTTCCTGGAGCCAAGCTGCGCCAGCGTCTTCAGAAACGAGATGCTCGAGCTTTTTCCGAACGATGACCGCGCCAGGCGCATGAGCGAACGCGTCTGGCTGCTGGCCGACTGGCTTGCGCAGCACGCGCCGCAGTTCGCCGAGAACCGCCTGCGCGGAGCGCACATTCTCGTCCATGGCCACTGCCATCACAAAGCTGTGTTCGATGGGCCGGAGAACGAGATCGCGCTGCTGCGCCGGGCCGGAGCAGTGGTCGAGCCGATCCAGGCCGGCTGCTGCGGCATGGCCGGCCCCTTTGGCTTCGAGGCCGGCAAATTCGAAGTGTCGAAAATCATCGCCAACGACGGCCTGCTGCCCGCCGTACAGGCCGCAGGTCCCATGACCATCGTGCTGGCCGACGGCTTCAGCTGCCGTGAACAGATTGCGCAGCTCGGAGCGCGCCAGGCCCTGCACTTTGCCGAGGTGCTGGCCCGCACCTGCGGCTGCCACTGAGGCCGGCGGCTTTTCTGCCAACCATTCCGGCGGACGCGCAAAACTCTGCACGCGCCTCAGCCGCGCCGGAGCGCTTGCAACTTACGGCAGGACGGCGGCGTCCAAACGGAACAGGAAGGCCGGCGCTGCAGATAGATATTGTCGTGTCTCGGCGCGGGCTTGTGAAAGACCGGCAATTTCAGGGAGGTTGCGGTAAACTGGAGTCGTTCGAACACTCAGGCAGCCTCTGGAACTCCGCGAAAGGAGAGTTTGGATCATGGCAGAAGACAGATCGAACGGAATGGCGTGGTTTTTGGCGGGATTGGGCGTGGGCGCTCTGGTAGGCATTCTGTATGCGCCCAAAAGCGGACGCGAAACCCGTGAAGACATCGCAAAAGGAGCGCGCGACGGCGCCGAGTATCTGCGCGACCGTGGGCGACAGGCGGCCGAAAGCGTCGGAGCTATGGTCGATAAAGGCAAGGAGCAGGTAAGCGCCTTGATCGACAAGAGCAAGGACCAGGTAAGCGACTATGTCGATCGCGGCCGTGAGGTCATCGACCGCGGGCGCGCGCAATGGGAAGAGTTTGTGGAACGCGGCAAAAATCTCGTTTCCGAACATTCCAGCCGCGTTGCGGCAGCGGTAGACGCCGGCCGTCATGCGTATAAAACCTCAACCGGCATCGAGTCGAATTAGCGCCCCCAGAGGACCACGGCCCTCTGCCGACGTTGGCTAACGACCTCTGTCTTCTCTCGCGCCCGGGGCCAGGCGATCCCAGGCGGCCGCAGCGAGCTGGAGTCCAGTTGCGGATCCGCTGAGCGCCGGCTCCGGGTTGATTGTTTTTCCACAAACTCTTACCATCGTTTTCGGTTCCTGCTCCTGCTCCTGTTCCTGCTCCGGGACCGCCTTTGCTCGAGGTGCTGCAATGTCAACCAACGCGCAAAACCTGCTGCTCGCGATTCTGGCCGTCGGCGCCTTCGCGCTGCTGCTGCAAACGCTGTTCGTCATCGCCCTCACGATGACGCTGCGCCGGGCCGCAAGACGCGCTCAGGAGGAGATGGAGCATTACCGCGCCGCTCTGCTGCCGCTCATCGTCAAAACGCGCGACCTGGTGCAGAACATTGCCCCCAGGCTTGAGGAGGCGGCCAACGACCTGACCGTCATCGGCAGACGCCTGCGCGAACAGACTGCGGAAATTCAGTCGGCGGCAAACGAGATCATCGACCGAACCCGCCTTCAGGCCAGCCGCGTTGACGGCATGATCACTGCAGTTTTCGACCGCGTGGAGCGAGCCGGCGTCTTCGTCTCCGGTACCGTTGCCAGACCCATGCGCCAGCTCACCGGCATCATCGCCTCGGTAAAAGCGGTTGTCGAAACCCTGCTCGAGCCGCATCCCGGTCATCGCCCGCCTGCGCCGCAGCATGGCGCGTCGCGCTACGCCGATGGCGAGAGCATTGCCGAGCCGCGCAGCACGGGAGCGGCTGCCGGCTTCCATTCGTAAATCGAAATCTCTCTCGCCCGGAAAAACGGCTGGAGAGTTGCAAAGCTGCAACTGTCTTTAAGCCGCCCTTCCGCCGGCCGCGTCTGTCAGACAATCCATCCGCCGCCAACGACCTCGTCCCGGTCGTAAAAGACCGCCGACTGCCCTGGCGTGACTGCGCGCTGCGGCTCGTCAAATGTTGCGATGGCTTCATTGGCCCCGGCCGGCTCGAGCGTTGCCCATGCAGGCTCATGCCGGTGGCGGATCTTCGCCTTTACCCGCATGGGCCCGGTCAATTCGGAGATGCTGATCCAGTTCAGCCGGCGCGCGCGCAGTGTGCGCGTAGTCAGCTCGGCATCGGAGCCCACGGTCACGCGATGGCTGACCGGATCGATGTTGATCACATAGAGCGGCGAAGGCGAAGCCACCTTCAGCCCCTTTCGCTGTCCGACCGTAAAGTGGAAAATTCCGTCATGATGGCCGATCACATTGCCGTTCGCGGTCACCAGTTCGCCCGCTGTCTCCGGCGCCTGCTCGCCCTGCTCTTCGAGATACGCAGCGATGAACTGCTTGTAATCGCCGCCGGGAATAAAGCAGATCTCCTGCGAATCGGGCTTCTCTGCCAAACGCAACCCGTGCTGCCGGGCCACTTCGCGCACCTGGGGCTTGGTCATGTGCCCCAGCGGAAAGAGCGTATGCGCGAGCTGCTCCTGCGTCAGCCCGAAGAGGAAATATGTCTGGTCCTTCGCCAGGTCCGCCGGCCGCTTCAGGATCCAGCGCTTGCGCGCCGGATCGTACTCGTTTACTGCGTAGTGGCCGGTCGCAATCCGCGCTGCGCCGATCGATCGCGCTGTTTTGAGCAACTGGTCGAACTTGATGTGATCGTTGCACAGCGAACAGGGAATCGGCGTACGCCCGGCGAGATACTCGCTCACGAAAGGCCGCACCACATCGCGCTCGAACCGTTCCTCCTGATTCACAACGTAATACGGAATCCCCAGATGCTCGGCGACGCGGCGCGCGTCATATACGTCGTCGATCGAGCAGCAGCGGCCGGCTCTGGGCGCGTCGGGGATGCCGTGCTTGCCGGCAAGCCGTGTCTGGTCCCAGAGCTGCAGCGTCAGGCCCACGACATTGCGCGGCTGGCCGGAGTGGTCCGCTCCGCGGGCGAGGATTGCCGCCACAGTCGAGGAATCGACCCCGCCCGACATGGCGACCGCGATGGTGGTTTCAGAGTTCACAATTCTCAGTTCTCATCTCTCAGCTCTCAGCAGCTTAAAAAACTGTGAGCCGCCAGCTGTCAGTCATTCTTCACGCCGGAGCGAGCGCCCGCAGATGCTCCACTGCTTCGGGAACAATGCGAAGCGCATAATCCACATCGGCATCGGTCGCCGTACGCAGCAGGCTGAACCGCAGGCTTGCCCGCGCGGCGCTCTTATCCAGCCCCATCGCCATCAGCACGTGGCTCGGCTCGGTCGAACCGGAGTGACACGCCGATCCGCCGCTCACCGCAATGCCCTTCAGGTCGAGCGCAATCACCAGCGGCTCGCCCTCGACATGGTCGAAGCGGATGTTGGTGGTGTTGGCCGTTCGCGGCGCGCCCGCGCCGTTCACGCTGGTTCCGGCCAGCGCAAGGATTCCCGCCTCCAGACGGTCGCGCAGCGCAGCGACCCGCTCCATGGCGCCATCGGCAAGGCTCGCCATCGCCAGTTCCACTGCCCGGCCCAGGCCAACGATGCCGGGAACATTCTCCGTGCCGGCGCGCCGGCGGCGCTCGTGACTGCCGCCCACGATCAGCGCTTCTATGGGCGTTTTGC
>DATGLJ010000095.1:0-7109 GCA_035294185.1 Occallatibacter sp.
TGCCGTTCTCGCACGATCAACCGGACAACGCGCGACGCATGCGCAGGATGAGAATCGCGCGCACCATCGAGCGGCGGGCGTATACGCCGGAGCGCGTGGCGCGCGAGCTGGAAACCGTGCTCGGCAACCCGGGATACGCGACGCAGGCAGAGCGCGCGGCCGCGCAGCTAAGGCAGGAAGATGGCGTGCGCGCGGCCTGCGACGCGCTGGAGGCGCTGCAGACGCGGAATGCCGAAGCGCAGAAGCCTTAGACGCGCTTCGGGATTGCGCAGAATCCAGGCCGGGGCATCGCCATACTGCTGCCGGTGGTTCTCCTGAGTCCTCCGCGGCCTTCTTTCTTCGATCGCATCGAAATTGCCGTAATTCTCAAGCGCGGCTGGCGACGGTCTCGATAACCTCACCGGTTGCAGGATCGTCTTAAAGGTAAGACAGCCTCCGGAAAACCGGAACGCGGAGGCGCAAGGAAATTTCAATTTCAGAGGATTCGGATTATGAAACGCGAAGTTGCAGTATCCTTATGCGCCGCAATCGCCACGCTTGCCTTCGCCTGTGCGCAATGTGCGCAGGCCCAGGATCGCTCCAATCAGCAATCGAATACGCAGTGGAAAATTTCGCAGCCGGGCAACTACGGCTCCTCCGCCGAAGCCAGGCGGGAGGCGCGGCAGATGGTTCCGGCGCGTGTGGTTCTGCTCGACGAAGTAAGCGCCAAAAAGGCGCACGAGGGCGATCAAGTGCGCGCCGAGCTGCGCAGCAGGGATGTCGTTTTGAAGGACGGAACCAGGCTGCCGGGCGGCACTGTGCTTGTGGGAAAGATCACGGAGGCTCAGGCGAGTCCCGGAAACGTGCGACTGGCCATGCTCTTTAACGATGCCAGGTTGAAAGACGGGCGAACGGTTCCGGTGAAGGCGACGATCGTGGCCATCGAACCTCCCGACGACGACGATGGCGGCGTGCAGCAGGCAGAGGTTCCCGCTCGCGACGTCTGGAACCAGAACACACTGCAGGTGGACGAACTCGGCGCTGTCAGCGGCGCGGACCTGCACAGCAGCATTGCCGGCGACAACTCGGGCGTCATTGTTTCCAATCGCAAAAGCAACATAAAGCTCGCTGCCGGTTCCCAGATCGATCTGGCCATCGGGCCGCGCATGGATCGCGGACAGAACCAGGGAGGAGCGTAGATGTAAGTTCCCCGGCATTCGCAGAAAAGCCTGTACGGCCCTGGGGTGCCGGGTCGTGCAGGCTAAGCGGAAAGACGCCGGCTGGTGCTCCGGCCAACGATGGAAACCTTCAAGGTTGCGGTGCGCGCACCGCGGAGCGCGCCTCATCCGCTCTCCAATACAATAATTCCGGAACAAATTTCTTCAGGAGCCAGATCCAGTGCTGCAACGCACTTTCAGCATCATCAAGCCGGACGCAGTCCGCGCCGGCCATACCGGAGCCATCCTCGCCGAAATTGCGAAGGCCGGCTTCCGCATCGTAGCCATCAAAAAACAGTCCATCTCCAAGGCCGAGGCCGAGGGTTTTTACTACGTACACCGCGAACGCCCATTTTTCGGCGCTCTCACCGATTTCATGTCCACAGGCCCGCTTGTGCTGATGGTTCTCGAAAAAGACAACGCGATTGCCGACCTGCGCAAGCTCATGGGCGCCACCAATCCCGCCAACGCCGAAGAGGGCACTATCCGCAGGAAGTTCGCCACCTCCATCCAGGAAAACGCCATCCACGGTTCTGACGCAGAAGAGACCGCAGCCTTCGAAATCGGCTACTGGTTTGCCGGTTACGAGCTGCTCTGACGAAGCGAATCATCCAGCGCCCGGCCAGGACGCGTTCGGGAAACCCCGCTCCGGCCGGGCAAAAGAGCGATGCGCTACCGCCGACGCGCGCATGCCACCCGGGGAATGCCCTGCAGATCGGCGACGAAATCGACTTCGTCAAAGCCTGACTGCCCCAGCAGCGCGCGCACAGCGCCCTGCTGTCCGTAACCGATCTCAAGCACAATCCATCCGCCGGGGCAGAGAGCCGCAACCGCTTCGGGAATCAGCCGCCGGTAAATCGCCATGCCATCTTCATCGGCAAAGAGGGCCAGCGCGGGCTCGAAATCGCGCACCTCCACCGCGAGCAGTTCGCGGTCGCTCTCCGGCACGTAGGGCGGGTTGGAAACGACCATATCGAAGATTTCGCCGCGCACCGGATCGAGAAGATCGCCGCCGAGAAAGCGGATCCTGTGGGCGACATTGTTGCCCGCCGCATTTTCCAGAGCAACGGCCAGCGCAGCGGGGGAAAGATCGGTTGCGGTCACGGAGGCCTTCGGCAGATTACTCGCCAGCGCCACGGCGATAGCGCCGGAGCCCGTTCCAACATCCACAATGCGCGGTCCGTCGAGACCGCGCGCCAGCGCCAGCGCCCGCTCCACCACATGCTCGGTCTCCGGCCGCGGAATCAGAACGTCGCGCGTCACGCGGAAAGGCAGCCCGAAAAACTCGGTTTCGCCGACGATGTACTGAATCGGCTCGCCCTCGCGCCGCCGCTCGATCACCGAGCGATAGGCGACGGTGCACTCGACGCCGATCTCGTCATGCCAGTAGGCCAGCATCCACGCGCGGTCCTTGCCCAGCACGTGCATCATCAGCCGCTCGGCATCCTGCAGCGCGCGCTCAGGATGCGGTCCGCGCTCCAGTCGCTCGGCCCCGGCAAACACGAACTGGGCAACTGAGGGCATGTCTCAGGCGGCCTGCTCGCCGCCCGACTTCAGCTGCTCGGCCTGGTAATGCGCGATGAGCGCATCGACCACCGGCTGCAGCTTGCCCTCCATGATCAGGTCGAGCTGGTGCAGCGTGAGGCCGATCCGGTGATCGGTAAGACGGTTCTGCGGAAAGTTGTAGGTGCGGATCTTCTCGCTGCGGTCGCCCGAACCGACCTGCGACCGGCGCGCAGCGGCCAACTCGGCGTTCTGCCGCTCCTGTTCCACCTCGTACAGCCGCGAACGCAGCACGCGCATGGCCTTCTCGCGATTCTTAATCTGCGACTTTTCGTCCTGGCAGCTCACTACCGTATTTGTCGGCAGGTGGGTAATACGAACAGCAGAATACGTGGTATTTACCGACTGGCCGCCCGGTCCGGACGAGCAGAATGTATCGATACGGATGTCTTTCGGCTCAATCCTGATGTCGACTTCCTCAGCCTCCGGCAGCACAGCCACCGTAACCGCAGACGTGTGAACGCGGCCCTGCGTTTCCGTAGCCGGCACGCGCTGCACGCGATGCACGCCGCTCTCCCACTTCAGCTGCGAGTAAACGCGCTCGCCCTCAATGATGGCGATCACTTCCTTGTAGCCGCCGACGCCCGACTCGGAGAGCGAAAGCACCTCCACCTTCCAGCGATGCTGCTCGGCAAAGCGCGCGTACATGCGGAACATCTCGGCGGCAAACAGCGAAGCCTCGTCGCCGCCCGTGCCGGCGCGTATCTCGAGAATCACGTTCTTCTCGTCGTTGGGATCCCTGGGCAGCAGCAGAATCTTCAGCTCCTGTTCAAGAGCGGAGTCGCGCGGCTCGAGCGCGGCAATCTCCTCCTGCGCCATGGCGCGAAGGTCGGGGTCGCTTTCGTTCAGCATCTGGCGCGCATCGGCCAGGCCCTGGCGAACCTGCTTCAACTCGCGGTATTTTTCCACCGTCGGCTCAATCTCGCGCAGCGCTTTGGCCGTCTTCTGGTAGCGCTCGTGATCATTCAGCACCTCGGGCAACGCAAACTGCGCCTGCAGCTCGTTGTAGCGCCGCTCCATTTGTTCCAGCCGGTCGATCATGATTCCTCGTCTGGCGCGGCAAGCTCACGCGCCGGTTCTTTTCCGGTTTTTGAGAGGGGTAAAGAAGGCAGAGGAACGGTCTATGCGGCGGACGCCGCTAAAGCAGAGCCGGAATGGGCCTGAGCAGGAACATCTCTTCTTATTCTAACCCGGCTTTGCCTCGGCCCCGCTACCCGCTCCGGTCCCGCAGAGGCGTCTTGAACCCCAACCTGCCCCGCGCCTGAGCCGGCTCAGCCGGCCGACTGAGCTGAGCGCGGAACCCGGAGCTGAGAGCGCCGATCAGGGACAAGGCGATGCGAATTCGGCAGGGGACTGTTTTTTCGCCTGCTCATTCCCAGGCATCGACGGTAACAAACCGATGGGTCGACCGGTAGCCGCCGATCAGCATCTGAGCAGCCGCCAGCGATGGGGCGCGATAAGCCTGCCTGTCGAGATGACCGCCATCGTGCAAGACAATGTTGGCCGCACGGCCGCGGCCAGCGAGTCTGTCGATTTTCGCCCTGAGCCGCGCGGCAATCCGCTCGGCCGAGGTCTCGCTCCAGTCTGTAGTCATAGCGTTCCACAGAACCGGCCGCATGCCCAGCTCACGGGCAATGGCCAGCGTAGCCGGCCGGCGCGAACCGTAAGGTGGCCGAAAGTACCGCACAGCAGCGCCGGTGATCTGCTCAAGCGTTTCGCGCGTCCGCGTCAGCTCCTCACGAATCCGCAATCGGCCGGCCAGGGCCAGGTCGGGATGGCTCCATGAATGGTTCCCGACAACATGTCCCGCCGCGGCAATGCGCCGCACCAGCTCCGGCTCAGCCTGCGCATAGCCGCCCAGCAGAAAGAACGTGGCGCGAACCTCATGCGCGGCCAGCATCTCCAGCAGGCGCGGCGTCCACGCCGGGTTAGGCCCATCGTCGAAGGTCAGCGCCAGCTCGCCGGCTCGCGCCGGCGCGATGAGCGCCGCACCGAACAAGCGCGAGGCGGGCCAGCGCGCAGCATAGGCGCAGCCGCCCGCCGCCAGCCCCAGTCCGACGGCCGTCCCCAGACCAATCCAGGCTTCCATTACGCCAGGCTCCGCCTTCAAGTCTCTGCCCGGAGGCCGCATCAGCGCAACCAGCGAACGGACTGCGCCGATGCTTTCCGGTTGCAGTTTTATTGGACCGCGGTCTCATCCATGAGCCGACAAGGAGCCGGCAGGCGGCGGGCGAAGCCGCCGCCTACGCAAGTCCGTTGCGGAGCCGGAAATCACTCACCGCAAATCGAAAGAACTCTTCAGCGCGGCTCCTGAACACGGCAGCATCGAATTGCAGCGAGTGCTGCCGGATCTGCTCCGGCAAGAACCGGTCCTGCTGCGCTTCGAATTGAAGTATCGCCCGGGCAAGCGACGAAGGAGATTGTTCGCCGAAAAATACGCCGGTTGGATTTTCAACGGCGGGTCCTCCCGGCAGCGCGCCGCGCACCGTTTCCAAAGCTCCGCCCGACGCGTAGGCGATCACCGGCCGCCCGCAACTCTGCGCTTCGACAGGAACAATGCCGAAATCCTCTTCGCCGGGGAACAAGAGAGCGCGCGCCCCGGCCAGATGCTCGCGCAGCTCCTCGTCGCTTACGCGGCCGAGAAACTCGACTGCCGGGCCCGCCATTCGGCGCAGCTTCCCGTACTCGGGACCATCGCCTATTACTTTCAGGTTTCGCCCCAGCTCCATGCAGGCGCGAACAGCCAGATCGGCGCGCTTATAATCCACAAGCCGCCCGGCAACAATGTAATTGTTGCCCACGGAGCGAGAAATACCTCCCTTCGCTGCCTCCACGGGAGGGTAAATTACGCGACTGTCCCGGCCATAGTATTTCCGTATGCGGGCAGCAACAAACTTCGAATTAGCCACGAAATAATCCACGCGTCCTGCGGCCGCATAATCCCACAGCCGCATGTAATGGGAAGTTAGCGCAAAGATAGGTCCGACTATCCTTCCCATACTGCGCCGGTACTCCGGATACATCTCCCAGATATAGCGCATCGGAGAGTGGCAGTAGCACACGTGACAGGTGCGGGACGAAGTAATCACGCCCTTTGCCGGACCGGACTCCGAGCTGATGACGAGGTCGTACTCGCGCAGATCGAACTGCTCGAGAGCGAAAGGTTGCAGAAAAAAGAAATGGCGATGAAACTTTTTCGCCCCGGGCAGGCGCTGCAAAAAAGATGCCGTCAGCTTTCTCGATTGCAGGGCGGGCGCGAGCACAGACCTGTCGGCCACCAGCGCATAGAGATCGGCCTGCGGAAAGACCTCGGCCAATGCCTCGACCACCCGCTCTCCGCCGGCCCTGCCCACGAACCAGTAGTGAACGATGGCAACGCGCAAATCCTGCAGTCGCACTCCATCTAACGCGGAAGCACCCATCGCTGCGGCCTCGGTTTCCCGATTATAATAGAGCCTGTTAAGGCGGACCTGAGATATAGAGCCGGCTCGATCGCATACGCAGCAACGGCCTGGAACGGACTGCTGATTTTCCCGAAAGACGAGGTTACGTGGTCCCGAAGCTGCGCAAAGCCGCACGGCCTCAGACAATTGAACGCGCACAGAGCGCCGGCCTGAAATCCTGCTGCGCCGCCTTAAATCCCGCGCTCGTTGAGGAGCATTCCGGATGAGCGCGCGTTCCGTATGCGCAGTCGTTGTCACCTACCATCCCACTCCGCGGATGGTGGATAACCTATCGGCCACATACTCCCAGGTCGACGCAATGGTCGTCATCGACAACGGCTCAAATTGCGATTCTCTTGAGCGGCTGCGCGCGGCGGCTGGAAGTCTCGGATTTCAACTTATCGAGAACGGCGAAAACCTTGGCATCGCGGAAGCGCTGAATCTCGGCGTCCGCTGGGCAATGAGCCAAGGCCATCCATGGGTGATTCTGCTCGACCAGGACAGCACGATCACCGAACAATTTGTAGAACGGATGTTCAAAGCCTTCGAAGAAGCCCCCCATCCGCAGACCGCCGCGATCGTTGCGCCCACCTGCGTCGAAGCCGATACAGGCATGAAAGGACGCCTGATGAAATCGCGGCGCGGCGAGATCCTCACGGCAATGACCTCGGGGAGCCTCATTCCCACGCGGGTTTTCGATCGTACGGGTCTATTCGAGACGGATTTGTTTATCGACTACGTTGACATTGAATTCTGCCTTCGTCTGCGAAGACAGGGCATGTCAATCCTCGAGTCGCCGGCCGAACTGCGTCACTTTCTCGGCAGAACTTCCTCTTACCGGCTGCTCGGACTGCAGTTTAGCGCCACCCATCACTCGCCGGCGCGGCGCTATTACATCACGCGGAAC
>DATGLJ010000096.1:0-10817 GCA_035294185.1 Occallatibacter sp.
CGGCGACCAGCCCGGACAACGCGGCCATCTCGAGCTACTCGTACACCGCCTCGGCGGGCACGATCAGCGGCACGGGATCGACGGCGACGTTGGATACGACCGGGATCACGGCCTCGCAAACGGTGACGGTAACGGCCACGGTGGCCGACGCGCGTAACCTGTCGAGCAGCGGGACGTGCACGGTGAGCGTGGAGTATGTGCCGCCGCCGACCTGCAGCAAGATCAACTCCATCCAGTTCCCGAATCTGCGGCGGCCGTGGCGAGTGGACAACGCGGCGAAGGCGATCCTCGACGACGTGGCCAGCCGGCTGAAAGCTGATCCGAATGCGCATATCGAGATCGTGGGCTACGCCGACGGCGAGAAGGCGCCGATGGAAGGCGTGGGCAAGAAGCGTCATCCCATGAACCTGGCGGCGCAGCGGGCGGTGAACGCCAAGGCGTATCTGGTGGAGCAGCAGGGCATCGACCCCAGCCGCGTCAGCGTACGCCAAGGTACCGGCCAGCAGAAGGTGGCCGATATCATCTGGGTGCCGCAAGGGGCCAACGAGGCGGCGTGCTCTGATTTGCAGAACACAACGCCGGTGGATGAGAACCTGGTGAAGCCGAGCAAGGATGCCTATCCGAAGCCGAGGAAGGCGGCGCCGGTGCACCACAAGAAAGCGGCGGCCACGGGCGCAGCCGAAAGCACAGGCAACGCCGCAGAGAACGCGGGCAATGCCATGGTGCAGGGCACGGAAAAGGCGGCCAAGAAGACCGGCCATGCCGTAAAGAAAGCTGCGAAGAAGACCGAGAAAGCGGTCACTCCGCAGCAATAGGCGATCGCTGGCTGGAGCCCGTGCTCCAGCCAGAGTGTGCCTCAGGCGACAAAGGCCAAACGCAAGGCAGTGGCGAGTAGCCGGCGGGACGCGGATCGGCGGCGGGCGGCAGAAGGACCAGCCACCGAAGGCGCTGGCCTGCATAGGCTCGCCGGCCGCCGCTGGCCGGAAGATTTCGATCAGGAGAAGTTCTCAGATCGAGCGAATCACGACCGGCTGACCAGCGCACTCCGTGGAGCGTCCGTTCCGATCCAGTCTTGATCTACTGGGTAGTGGGGTCTTAGCACGATGACCCCACTACCTCTCCTACCATCTACTGCTGCGGCTGCCGCGGCGTCGGCCTCCGCATCTTGGTTACCGGATTCGGCTTCGTCGCCGGCTTGGGCATCAGCTCGTTGAGCAGCGCATCGGCGTGATAGATCTTGCGCAGCGCTTCGGTGATGCCGCGGGTGTCGACCTCGACCGCACGCGACACCTTGTCGCTGTACTCAAAGTTCCCCGCCAGCATTTCGATGTTGCCGTCAAAGACGATGCCCACCACTTCGCCCGCCTTGTTGATGACCGGGCTGCCCGAATTGCCGCCGATGATGTCCGCCGTGGACACGGTGTCGAGCGGCGTCTTCAGATCGAGCACTGACTTATACTTCAGCCAGCTCTCAGGAAGCTGATAGGGCGGCTTGCTGCCGTGCGCGGCGGCGTGTTCATAGGCTCCGCCCATGGTGGTGAACCAGGGCACGTGCTTGCCGTCGAGCATATATCCCTTGACGGCGCCGTAGCTTAACCGTAGCGTGAACGTCGCATCCGGGGGCACGCTCAGGCCTTTCTGCGCAAACAGCGCCTTGCCGATATTGGAGCCGCCCTGCCGCAGCACCGCCTGCACCTCGTTCTCATCGCGGTTGTAGAGGGCCTCGGCGTCAGGCTCGATCTCGCGCATCAGCACGATCAGCGGATCGGTGCTGGCGTCGACCGCGGTCATGCCGCCTTCGAACAACTGCTTGCGCACGGCCACGTCCTCCAGCTTGGTGCCCTCAATCAGCTCCTTGGCGCGCTCTTCCGGCGTCTTGCCCGCCAGCGCCTTTTGCACGGCGGGATTGTCGGCCCCCAGCTCATCGCGCATTTCCGCCAGGCTCTCGCTCAGCAGCACCTGCTCCAGGCCCTTGTAGACCGGGGCGGTGGAAAACAACCGCTGCTCCAGGGTCGGAAGCTGCGCATCCTGAAAGCCGCGCATGCGCTGGTTGTTCGGCTTTTCTCGTTGATAGGCCGCGCGCACAATCTCTCGCGCATAGGCAGCCAGCTCGCCGCGGAAGCCGCCAGGGCCGGCAAACCCCGCGCCGTTGAGATAGATCACTTGTTTATAGATCTGCTTCTCAACCTCGACCGCCTGGCTGATCTGCGCCCAGGGATCGTCAAATTCCGTTTTACGTTCCGGGCTGGAATTCACGAACTCCTTCAGGCTGTTCTCTGCGGCGGCCTTCTTCGCCATCAGCTCTTTGTCCTTCAGGCCGTCTTCATAGCCGGTGATCGCCTTGAAGGAATTCTGCAGCCCGAACATATTGCTTTCGGCTTCGCGCGCGTTTTCCGCAGACTCCGCGCTGAATTTCTGCAACACGCCGATGCGGCGGGTAAGCGAGCTGAGCAGCAGCGGATACTGATCGTCGCGCAGAAACGCAAGCTGGTCCATGGTCAGCAGGCGTCCGGTGCGGCCGGGATTGCCCGAAACAAAGATCAACTCGCCCTGGCTGGCGCCGTTCGGCGACCACTTCAGGTAGTCCGGCGTCTTCGCCGGCTGGCCGTTTTCATAGGCGCGCAGGAACGAGATGTCGAGATCGTAGCGCGGATACTCGAAGTTATCGGGGTCGCCGCCGAAAAAGGCGATATCGAATTCCGGAGCAAACACCAGCCGGATGTCGTCATATTTTTTATACTTGTACAGGTTGTACATCGCGCCGGAATACAGCGTGACCACATCGCAACGGATGTCACCGCTGGAGCACTGCTTCTCCAGCGCGGCCATCTCTTCGCGCTGCGCCTTGCCGGCTTCCGCCGTGGACATCCCCGGCTTGACCGCCGCGTTCACCTGGGCGGTGACATCTTCAATTCCTTCCAGCACCACGAACTCCATGCCCGGGCACTTGGCCTCGTCGGCATAGGTGGGCGCATAGAAGCCGTCCTTCATGTAGTCCTTGCCGGCGGTGGAGATGTCGTGGATGCAGCCCTGCGCGATGTGATGGTTGGTAAACAGCAGCCCGTTGGGCGAGACGAACGACGACGAGCCGTCGGGGGCGCGAGGTGATGCCAGCCGCACGTGGTCCAGCCACGCCTGGTCGGGCGCAAAGCCGTATTTGGCCTGGATTTTATCTTTGGGGAAATGGTTGAACAGCCACATGCCCTCGTCGGCAAAGATCGCGCTGCCGGCGGCGAGCAGGAACACCAGGAGGCAAAACAGAGGAACCGTTCGTTTCATCATGAGGACTCCGAAGGCGGAGAATTCGCGTTGGCTGTGTCCGGCAGAGAAGCTCCGGACCGGTAAGCAAACCCTAGACTATAACTCCGCCGCCCACCGCAGGCAATGCGACCGAAAAGCAGGTTCGGGTAGGGCTTCCTGTAGACTAGCGCGGCTGCCACCTTTGCTTCTTGAGCCTACTTGTGGCTTCCTCGCCTATCAGAGATGTAGCTGACCGAGCGCGAACCTACTTCGCTGCAGCCTGATGGCCGGCCTTGGTCCACTCCTGTCTGTCTTCCTCTGTGCTGCCCGGCATGAGAAGCCGGCCTGACTCTAGTCCATCTTCAAAATAGGCATTCAGCACCTCGGCGACCGAGCCGCTGACGAAGGGAACGATACGAATGCCCAGGGTTACGAGGCTTTCCGCCAGAAAGCGGGATACCGCCCCGCAGATCAGCACCTCGACCCCGAGCGCCGCCAGGAACCGCGCCCGGTTCAGGGGAAGTTTGTCGACGACGGCCGCCTCGGAGCGGGAAATCTCCCGCCCACCCTCGCAATCGACGAGCAGCAGGCGCCGCGCGAAATCGAGTGCGTTGGCGACGCGGTCGCCGGAAACCGCAATGGCGAGCTTCATGCGCAGCCCTCTGCTTGCTGTAAGCAAATGCGTTGCCACGGCAACGTCGGCACGCAGCCGGACAGGTAGAGCGGGCCTTCACCGGGACCCCCAATACGCGCTGCCTTTGCGCGTGTTTGGACTGGGAGGCCCGCGTCCAGCGTCCACTTCACCCGGAGTCGGCTTCAGCCGAGGACAGATCGCGTCGCCGGAGTGAAGCGACTGTGTCGCAACCGGGCATGAAATTTCGTGGTGAAGTAAACAGGGCGAATTTCGTCACCAGCAGCCGCGCAGCGGCGGAATTGCCGTTAGCCCAGGGCGTAAGCCCTGGGTCAAGTGGGAAAAATCCCGAGCCGCGAAGCGGCGACACCACCCGCGACACAGTCTCTGAAACCCGGCTCTGACTTTCATTGACGCCCGGGAAAGTGGCGCTGAGGCGCCGCTCTGAGTCGCAGATTTGCAACTCGGATGGCCGCTGCGAGTAGCGTTTTCGGAACCTCCTCAGCGGAAACCCAAGGCAGGGACTGCCGGCCGGCTTGGCAGGCCGATTGCTCCTGTCCGGGTTGGAGATTTCGCGCTGGATCGCTTCCAGCGCATAGGAGAGTCACCATGACGACGGCGATTGACCTGAAAACCCTGACGGCGGACAAAACCGTCGATGCCCGCGGGACCGCCTGCCCGGGTCCGCTGCTGGAAGCCAAGAAAGCCATCGGGGCCGTGCGTGTCGGCCAGGTTGTGGAAGTCCAGTCGGGGGATGCCGGCTCGCGCAATGACATTCCCACCTGGGCGAAAAAAGTGGGACACGAATACCTGGGCATGGTGGAAGCCGACGGCTTCGACCGGCATTTCTTGCGGCGCAAGAAGTAACCGCCGGCAGCGAGGTCGTGGTCGGCAGGCATGTCGAGCAACACCGACGCCTGCAGGTCGCCGAAGTCACCCGGACCATGGGATAGCACCATGACGCTGACGCAGTGGGAACCAACAATACTGGTGCTGGCGACCGTCGCCTGCGCTTACCCGGGCGCGGACGCCGTGGGCAAGGCGCACCTGGAATACCCCGCCAACGTCAGCATCCTGCGCGTGCCGTCACCGGTGTTGTTCCCCGAAGATTTCTATTTGCGCGCCTACGCCCGCGGCATCGACGGCATCCTTATCGCTGCCTGCGGTTCGGACTGTCCTTACCAGGACGCTTACCCCAAACTGGCGCGCCGTATCGATCGCCTGGTGCAAAAGATGAAGGCGGGAGGTTTGGAAATCGAGCGCATGCGTCTGACGGCAATCTGCACGGTCTGCACCAAGGCATTCCTTAATGAAGTGAACCAGATGGACGAGAAGCTGCGGAAAATCGGGCCGATCAATCGTTCGCTTGCGACGGCGCTTTGGGAAAGCTCGCGGCGGGAATTGCGGGCCGGGCTGGCCCTGACTCCGCAAAGAGAAGGCGTATGGTTATGAGCGCATCCAGCCGCCGGCCGCCTGGGCCGCCCCAAGCCGCCTTTGATGTCGTGGTCGTGGGCGGCGGAATAGCGGGATTACAGGCGGCGCTGGATTTGGCGGACCAGAGCTACCGGGTGCTGGTGGTCGAGAAGCAGGCGAGCATCGGCGGCCGCATGATCGCCCTCAGCAAGGTATTTCCCACGCTGGATTGCGCCAGTTGCATCACCACCCCCAAGATGTCGGCGGCGGCGCACCATCCCAACATCACCTTGATGACGTATACGGCGGTGGACCGCATCGAGCCTGCCGCCTCCGGCCATCTGCTTACGCTGACGCGCCAGCCGCTCTACGTGGACACCACGCTGTGCATCGGCTGCCGGCAGTGCGAGTACGAATGTCCCGTGGAATATCCCGATCCGTTCGAGGAGGGGTTGGGATCGATCCGGGCCATCGCGGTGCCGTTCACCAATGCAATTCCGCAATACGCGGTGCTCAATCCCGACTACTGTACCGCCTGCGGAGCGTGCATCCGGGCCTGTCCCACCGACGCGGTGAAGTTCGATCAGGTGCCGGAAACCTTCACGGTGGCAGCGGAGGCGGTCATCCTGGCGACCGGCTACCGGCTCAACTCCACCTCCCTGAAGCCGCAGTACCACGCTGCGGAATCGAAGAACATCATCCCGCCGCTGGTCATGGAGCGCTTGCTGGCGCCGCACGGCCCCTACGGACGGGTGCTGCGGCCCTCCGATGGGAAGGTCCCCGGCAGCATCGCCTTTGTCCTGTGCGCCGGCTCGCGCGACCAGAGCATCGGCGTACCCTACTGCTCGCGCGTCTGCTGCATGTATTCCATCAAACAGGCGATGCTGCTCTCGGGCGCCCTGCCCACGGCTGATCTCACCCTCTACTACATGGACATTCGCGCCTTCGGCAAAGGCTTTGAGCCGTTCTACCAGAATGCCAAGGCGATGGGCATCAACTTCGTGAAAGGGAAAGTCGCGCGCATCACCCCGCAGGAGGACGGCGATCTGGTGCTGCGCGTCGAAGCCATCGAGGACGGCGGCCGGGTGATGGAAAACCGGCACGACCTGGTGGTGCTGGCGCAGGGCATCGTCCCCGAACTCGTGGCGCCGGAGCCATTCGGAGTGCAGCAAGAGGCGGACGGATTTTTGCAAACGCCGGACCCGGCGCGGCCGGCCTGGACAGGACGGGAGGGAATCTTCGTCGCCGGAGTCGCCGCCGGACCCAAAGACATCGTGGACTCAATCGTCGAGGCCGGCGCGGCCGCCATGGAAGCTTCGCGCTATCTCTCCCGCAAGATGGCCGGGCCGCTTGCGGCGCCGGCCCTGCAGCCGGAATTCATCGGAGCTGACGGTGATTAAGGCCGATTCCCAGCCGCGCAGCGGAGCCGAAGGACCTCGCATCGGCGTTTATGTATGCAGGTGCGGCGGCAACATCAGCGACGTGGTGGACGTCGACGCGGTGATCGCAGCGGTGAAAGGCATGGCCGGGGTAATCACCGCCAAAATCGATACCTTTATGTGCTCCGATCCCGGCCAGGCCATGATTGCCGAAGACATCCGGAACCAAGCGCTGGACCGCATTGTGGTCGCTTCCTGCTCGCCGTTTCTGCATGAGTTGACCTTTCGCACCGCCGTCCAGCGCGGCGGCTTGAACCCTTATCTATACGAGCACGTCAACCTTCGCGAGCAGGACAGTTGGGCGCACCCGCATGATCCGGCCGGGGCAACGGCCAAAGCGGTGCGCTTGATTGCCGCGGCCATCGGCAAGCTGCGTTATGCCGAGCCGCTGGAGCGCATACGGATCAGCAACCATCGTCAGGCGCTGGTGATCGGCGGCGGCATTGCCGGCCTGAAGGCCGCCGCCGAGTTGGCCGGGAAAGGCATTCCGGTCTTGCTGCTGGAGCAGTCGGAGAAGCTGGGAGGGTGGGTTGCGAAGCTGGGCAAGACTTTTCCCCGGGAGATTGAAGGCGCGGCGCTGGTCAAGGAGCTGGTCGCCGAGGTCGAGGGAAATCCCCTGGTCCGCATCTTCACTCGGGCGCGGCTGGTCGCAGCTTCGGGATTCATCGGCAACTTCGACGTCAGGATCGCACTCAACTCCCTGCCGGCGAGCGGCCCGAACGGAGACGGAACCGGGTCCGCGAGCACGGCCGGAGAAAAACAGATCAGCGCCTCCGTCGGGGCCATCATTATTGCCACAGGGTTCGAACCCTATGCTCCCGCCAAGGGCGAATACGGGTTCGGCGAGCATGCGGCGGTGGTCACGTTGCCCGAATTTGTCCGGCAGATGGCCCATCCCGCCGGCGAATTGCGGTGGAATGGCAAGCCGGTGCGCAACGTCGGCTTTCTGCATTGCGTCGGCAGCCGCCAGATCGAGGGTGTGCACCCGCCGCAGAGCGACGGCAAGGTGAACGATTACTGCTCGCGCACTTGCTGCACCGCGATCCTGCAGCAAGCGCTGGCCGTGAAGCAGCGCTTCCCGCGCGTCAACGTCTTCGACTTCCATCAGGACATCCGCACCTATGGCCGCGGGCACGAGGACTATTACACCCGCAGCTCCGCCGCCGGGATCGTCTTCTTGCGTTTTCATGGTGACGAGCTGCCGGTGGTCGAAGCCGGCAGGAACGGCGGCCCGCTCACGGTGCGTGTCAAGGACTGGCTCACCTTCGGGGAAGAGGTGGACGTGCCGCTCGATCTGCTGGTGCTGGGCACGGGAATGGTGCCTCATCCCATTCGCGATCTGATTGACCTGCTGAAGCTGCCGGTGGGCGCGGACCGCTTTCTGCAGGAAGTCCACCCCAAGCTGCGTCCGGTGGAAGTCGCGGTGAACGGGGTTCTGCTGGCGGGCACGGCGCAAGCGCCGATGAACATTGAGGAAACGCTGTCGGCTGCTTCTGCTGCCGCATCCAAAGCGGCCATCCTGCTGACCCGCGAGATGGTGGAACTGGACCCGTTTGTCGCCGAGGTGAACGCCGCGGAATGCATCGGCTGCGAGCGTTGCTTCCCCGAATGCGCCTATACCGGAGCGCTGATCGCGGAGCCCGGCGAGTTCAACGGTGCGCCGGTCCAGAAAGCCCGCGTTAATCCCGGTCTATGCGTGGGCTGTGGGGCGTGCGTGGCCGTGTGTCCAACCCGCGCCATTGACCTGAAGGGTTGGACGCTGGAGCAGTTTGACGCCATGGTGGATGGGCTGGTGGCGACAGTCCCCGGCCATGAGCTGAGCGCGGAGGAGGCAAACTGATGCCGGGCAAACTCACCGCGGCCCATCGCCAGGCGTTGAAGCTCTTCCGCGAACGGCACGGCAATGTGCCGGAGGCGGTGAAGCTATACGCGAAGGAGTTCCGGCAGCGGCGGAAGAGGATCACCGAAGCGTTGCAGGAGGCGCCGGCCACGGTGCCGGAGCTCGCTGCAAAAACATCAATACCAGCCGATCAGGTGCTTTGGCACATCGCGGGAATGCGAAAGTACGGCGAGGTGCGCGAGGCCGCTGCCGACGGCGATTACATGAAATACGAGCTTGTCAAGAAAAGCGAATAGCTTTCGCGGTCATAAGCTATGGCTTGCACAGTAAATCCGGACTTGGCGGCTGAGCTGGTCCGTTTCGGCGCCGGCGGCGTTACGAACTGCTTCAACTGCGGCAACTGCACGGCGGTGTGCCCGCTATCGGAGGGCGACACGCCTTTTCCGCGGAAGATGCTTCGCTATGCGCAATTGGGGCTGAAGGAAAAGCTGGTGCAGGCGCCGGAACCGTGGCTTTGCTATTACTGCGGCGAATGCTCCGCCACCTGCCCCCGCGAGGCGCAGCCGGGCGAAACCATGGCCGCGCTCCGGCGCTACACGATTGCCTGGTTGGATCCCACGGGATTGGCGGGCCTGATGTATCGCAGCCCGCTCGCGACCGTGGTGGTGAGCCTGATGTTGGCTGTCGTGCTGGGCTTCTTCCTAACTACCTTGAAGGCATCGCATAACGTCAACCATTGGGTTTTCCGTTTGGTGCCGTATGAAGTCATTCACACCGTTGGCCTCGGGGTTTCTGTTTTGTTCGGCCTGCTGGCGGCGAGCGCAATCGCCAAGATGATTCGGCATGCCGCTCGCTGGCTGCAGGCCGGAGAAGGCGCTAGCCTGAAATGGCCGCAGGTGCGGGCTGCAATCCAGCAACTCGGCCGCGAGCTGGTCACCATGGAGCGGCACCGCGAATGCGGGACCGGCGCCGGCCCTCAGCCGTGGTATTTGACGCCGCGCCTGGTCCACATCAGCATCATGGCCGGCTTCCTCGGCTTGTTCCTCGCCACCGTGCTGGATTTTCTGTTTGTCTATCTTCTGGGCTGGCGCGCCTTTCCCAACTGCGCCTGTTGTGCCGCGCGCCTGCTGGGCACGGTCTCGGGCCTGGTGATGCTGTACGGCGTGAGCGTGTCGATGTACCAACGCGCGCAGGGCCGGGCCAATCATCTGAAGCATTCCGTGCCTGCTGATTGGTGGCTGCTGGCCTTCCTGCTGCTGCTGGCGGTCACCGGCTTTTGGGTGGAGATGGCCGTGCTGTTCCGCTGGCAGGGCCGAGTTCAGGACGTCGTCCTGCTGGTGCACACCGTCGTGGCCATGGAACTGATCCTGCTCGCCATGCTGACGAAGTTGAGCCACGCTGTTTATCGTCCGCTGGCACTCGGGCTGTATTTCATCCGCCGGCAGCAAACCCAGGCGGAAGCGAACTGATTTATGCATTCATTCCATTCCTTCCACAGGGAGAACAATGAGCGAGTCGAAGAAAGAAAACATCCTCTACGTAGTATCGAAAGGCACTGAGGCCCCGGAGATTGTTTCCCTGGCCTTCATGCATGCGGTGGGCGCATTGACCATGGAAGTCGCGGCCAAGGTGGTACTCATGGCCCAGGGCGTTACCCTGGCGCAGAAAGGCGCGGCCAAACAGGTGCATTACGGGAACCTGAAGCCGTTGGAGGAGCTGATGGCCGATTTCTTCAGCCTGGGCGGGAAGCTGTATCTCTGCACGCCATGCTACAAGAACCGCTGCTTCGACGAGAAGACCGATCTCCTCGAGCAGGCCGAGCCCATCGCTGCTGCGACTTACACCCAGTTGCTGCTGGACGCCAATGCCGTGGTCAACTACTGACGGTTCCCATCGGCGTCGCACCAGAGTTGCTGTGGCGAATGGAAGCGACCATTCATAGATTCGGGTTGGCGGGGACAGACCGTGGGCCGCAAAGATCATTCCCGCAAAAGTTGCCGCGTGATTCCTTCCCGATGCAGGGGGAGTCATGGCGAAGCGGGTAGAATGAGAACAGAGGTTGCCACGCGCGCGGCGCGCCTCTGGGCGTGCCGGACGCAGGCCAGCGGAATGTCCACCGACCCGAAACGCGACATCGAGCAAACCGTATTAGATTCCATCAGTGAAGGCGTCTTCACCATAGACCCAAGTTGGAGAATCACCTTCTTCAACCGCGCCGCCGAGGCGATTACCGGGATTCCCCGGGAGCGCGCCC
>DATGLJ010000097.1:0-7978 GCA_035294185.1 Occallatibacter sp.
TGGCCCAGAACCTGTTTAACAGCTCGGCGCCGGATAAGGGTGCTGGATTCAACCTGCAGATTCCGATCCGCAACCGGTATGCGCAGTCGGTGCAGGAGCGGTCGCTGATGGAGTACCGGCAGGCGGAGCTGCGGCTGGAGCAGCTCTACACGCAGATACGCATGCAGGTGGTCAACGCGATGTATGCGCTGACCAACGACCGCGCGGCGGTGCAGGCGGCCGAGGCGGCGCGCGACTATAACCAGCAGAGCCTGGACGCCGAGGTGAAGAAGCTGCGGCTGGGGGCTTCGACGACGGCCAATGTGCTGCAGCAGCAGCGGAATCTGGCCGTGGCCGAGGATAACCTCATCGCCGCCAACAGCACCTATGCCAAGGACCGCGCGAATCTTTACCAGATTCTGGCGGTGACCCTGCAGCACTACGGGATCAACATGCAGGATGCAGCGAGCGGGACGGTGACGGCTGCGCCGGTGATTCAGGGGGTGCATGCGGCCGAGCAGGGCAAAGAGCCGTCGATGACGCCGCCGGCAGAGGGGCAGCCTGCGATGCCGCAACAGCCTGCGCCGCCGGGGCAGTGATCCGGTTCCCGAATCCGGATGCTTCGGCTTCGGGAGCAGCAGGATGGTGCGCATGGATCGCCCAGGTCCCGGAACCGGGACCTGGGACGCCTGTTCTTATCCTGAGAGAAATTGAGCTTGGCAGTGCCGCTTGAGTTTTAGCGTTCGGCGATCAGGTCTAATAGTTCGAAGAACTCGGGGAAGCTGATGGCCGCCGACTCTGCGCCGCGGATGGTGGTTTCTCCTTCGGCGCGCAGCGCGGCCACGCTGAAGGCCATGGCGATGCGGTGGTCGCCGCCGGAGTCAATGACAGCGCCGTGCAGCGACTGGCCGCCGGGGACATCGAGGCCGTCTTCGAACTCTTCCACTTCTGCGCCCATGGCGCGGAGATTTCTGACGACAAGAGCAATGCGGTCGGACTCCTTGACGCGGAGTTCCTTTGCGTCGCGGATGCGGATGCCGCCGCTCGTGTAGGGGCCGATGGCGGCGAGCACGGGCAGCTCGTCGATGAGCTGCGCGGCTACTGCGCCGGTGATGGCGGTTGAGCTCAGGCCCTCGGCGGGCGCGGAGATCTGTACGATTCCGACCAGCTCGGCGTGTTTTTCCTCGAGGTTGAGGACGTTGATTTTTGCGCCGAGCGTGGTGAGCACGTCGAGCAGCGCGGCGCGCGTGGGGTTAAGGCCGACGGCGTCGAGGACAAGGTTGGAGCCGGGAAAGATGGCGGCGGCGCAGAGGAAGAATGCCGCCGAGGAAAGATCGCCGGGCACGGCGGCCTCGATCGCATGGAGAGTCTGCGGACCGGTAATGGAGACGGACGTGGCAGTGCGGGCGAGCTCGGCGCCGAAGGCGCGCAGGGCAAGCTCACTGTGGTCGCGCGTGCGGATAGCTTCGTGGACCGTGGTGGTGCCTGCGGTCTGCAGGCCGGCGAGCAGGATGCAGGTCTTTACCTGTGCGCTGGGCACGGGAGTGGTGAAGTCGATGGGGGCAAGCCGGGCGCCTTCGATGGTGAGCGGCGCATGGCCTTCGGTAAGGGTGAGCCGTGCGCCCATCTGCTCGAGCGGTTTGCGGATGCGCTCCATGGGGCGGCGGGAAAGCGATGCGTCGCCGATGAGTGTGAAGCGGCCCTGCTGCGCAGCGAGCAGGCCGGACATCATGCGCATCGTCGAGCCGGAGTTGCCGCAGTCGAGGGGATGAGTGGCCGGGGTGACGCGGCCTCCGACGCCGATGATCTCGATGGCGTTTGTTTCCGTTCCATTTTGGCCGATGCGGTTGACCTTCGCGCCCAGGGCTTCCATGCAGGCCAGGGTGGAGGCGCAGTCGGCGCCGGTGGAAAAGTTGGTGAAGCGGGAGACGCCTTCGGCGAATGCGCCGAGCATGGCATAGCGATGGCTGATGGACTTGTCGCCGGGCAGTCGCAGGCTGCCGTAGATGTTGCGGGCGGGGCGAATGAGGCGTTCAACGGGACGTTCGTGGGCAGCGAGAGACAAGAAGGACTCCAGGAATTGTGCAGACTATTTCAAGTTTATCGAACGGGCGGCAGGCCGACGCAGAGCGGACAGCCGTCTGCGGATTCGCTTTTGGTGCGCGGCCGGCGTTCATTTAAAAAAAACTGGCAACGGCCGAGCCGGCGAAAAGAGCGCGCGAAGCTCGCCGGGCAGACAACGTTGTCATATAATGCGTACTCATGCCTGGTTTTTTCCTCTTTCCCCGCTCTTTGCGCGCGGCTCTGTTTGCATTCGCCGTACTGCTCTTCATTGCTTGCTTTCCCCGCGCGGCCATGGCTGCGCCCGCGTTTCCGCTGCACACGCAGGGGCAGTGGATCGTGGATTCGAATGGGGCGCGCGTCCGCCTGAATGCCTTCAACTGGTATGGGGCTGAAGGCGCCGACTTTGTTGTCGAGGGCCTTGAAGCGCAGCCGCTGACGAGCATCGTGAGCACCATCAAGGGACTGGGATTTAATGCCGTGCGGCTGCTCTGGTCGAACCAGATGGTGGAGACCAACCCGGTGGTGGGCAATTACGCGCTGACGGCCAACCCCAGCCTCGAAGGCGAGAACGCTCTTACGATCTTCGACGCGGTTGTGAACGCGCTTACCAGCCAGGGCATCATGGTGATCCTCGACAACCACATGAGCAATGCCGGCTGGTGCTGCAGCACGACGGACAATAACGAGCTCTGGTACAACACGCAGTACCCGCAGACAAGCTGGGTTGCCGACTGGCAGACGATGGCGCAGCGCTATGCCTCGAATCCGTGGGTGATCGGCGCGGACCTGCGCAACGAACCGCGCAGCCCGGCCACGTGGGGCGGGCCGGCGAGCACGGACTGGCATGCAGCGGCCGAACTTGGCGGCAATGCCGTGCTCGGTGTGAATCCGAACATGCTGATTTTCGTGGAAGGTGTGAACTATGCGGGCGATCTTTCCGGCGTAGCCAGCTTGCCGGTGCAGCTCAATGTGGCCAATCGCGTTGTGTACGAGGCGCACGATTACGGGTTCTGGTACAAGGGGTTTTCGAGCTACGCGAGCTACGTGAACACCATCACGCCGAAGTGGGGCTACCTGGTGACGGGCTCAAACCCGCAGCCGTTATGGATCGGCGAGTTTGGAACGTGCAACAGCGGCGGTACCTGCGTGAACAGCTCGAGCGAAAGCGACCTGGGCAACTGGTTCAACGCCATGACCAGCTATGTGGAGACGAACGGGCTGGACTGGTCCTACTGGGCGATCAACGGCACGACGGAAACCGGCAACGGCGGCGGGTTTGGCGCGGTGGAAGGGTATGGCGTGCTGAATACGTCGTGGAACGCGAGCGCGCTGCCTGCGCTGACGGCGCGCCTGCAGAGCATGATGACCACGAGCGCAGGGATCAATCTGGTTGCCAACGCCGGGCCGGTAACGCTTATGCCGGGGGCAACGGGGAGCGTGACGGTGACAATTGTTCCGGCGGGCGGGTTTTCGGGGACGGTGAGCCTGACGTGTTCGGTGAGCGCGCCGACGGGTGCAACGGCGCCGCCGCAGTGCAGCGTGCCGGCCTCGCAGAGTTCGGTGACGGTTTCCGGCAATGCGCCGGTGGTGGCGTCGGTTTCGATTACGACGACCGGTGCTGTGGCGCGGAATGCGCCAGGCGGCCCGCTGCGGCGTGGAGGTTCGGGCCGGGCTGCGGGGCTGGCGATGGCAGGAGTGTTGCTGCTGTTGGCCGGCCGCCGGCGGAACGGAGCCTTGCTGCTCTTGCTGGTGATGCTGGCAGGAACGTTTGCGATTGCCGCGTGCGGCTCGTCGGGCGGCGGAGCGAGCGCAGCATCCTCGGCGGCGACGGCCGCAGGCTCCTACACGGTGACCGTGACGGCGAGCGCGTCGGGAGTGCAGCCGGTGTCTGCGCAGATCGGGCTGACGATTCAGTAACCGCGGCTGCGGGCTGGCGAGCATTTGCTTGACAAAGAAAAGTGCTCTGGACGCAGGCGCGGCCAGAGCACTGAATTACGCACAGCAACACTTTACTTCGAAGTGAAGGTCCACTTCTGGTTGCTGCCGCCGTTGAAGCCCCAGAGATCGAGCTGGGTTCCGTTGCTGTCGGAGAAGCCGGGCACTTCCACCGCCAGGCCGGCGTTGGAGTTGAAGAGTAAATAGTAGCCGTCGGGAGTTTGCCGGATGACGTACTCCTGATTGCTGCCGCTGAGGTTCGACCATTGCTGCATCTTGGTGCCGTCGGTCTTCCCCTTGTTGGTCGCGTCCAGTACCAGCCCGCTGTTTACGTTGGTCAATTGATAGAGGCCATTATTGAGGTAGGAGAGCGTCCACTCCTGATTGGCCTGGTTGTTTCCCCATGTCCACTGGTCGACGATGCCGCCGTTCGATTTGGACCAGCCGTTTACTTCCATGGCGAGGCCGCTGTTGTCATTGGAGATTTCGTAGGTGCCCGTGGCCGGGCCGGCCCCGCTATGCATCAGGCTCTGCAAATCGGATGTCAATGCGGGCAGCGCATCGGTGCTCCACGATGTATCGAGGATGCCGTAGGTTTCAGCCGATCCGAATCCGCCGCCGTGGCCGGTCTCCGTAGTGCCGTTGATGGCCCAGTAGGACCAGTCCATGCTGTAGCGCCAGATGAACAGGTGGATGAACCCGTACCAGTAGCCGAGGTCGCTGTTATTGCTGCTGCTCACGCAGGTGCTGGCGGTATCGCAGGTGCCGAACTCGCCGATCCACACGGGCGCCTGGCTGCTGCCGGTGACCAGATAGCCCCACTTGGGATTGATTTTTCCATACCAGTCGCTGTAGCCGGTAAGGCCCGAGTACCAGAAGCCGTAGTCGTGAACCTCGTAGACCAGACGGTTCGAGACGTTGAGCGTGACCGGCAGGCTCGATACGCCGGACAGATCGCCGGCGTAGTTGATGCCTTCGACGAAGACGAGCAGATTGGAGTTGATGGCGAGAATGTCGTTGCCCATGGTGGTGGCCGCTGCGTGCCAGTCGTCGCTGCCGCCGCCGCCCCAGACGGCGGAGATGCGCGGCTCGTTGCGCAGGTCCACGCCGATGACCATGGGGTTTGACGCGTAGCGCTGCACCATGCCCTCCCAGTCGCTGATCCAGTTGGCCAGCGGATAGCTGGAGTTGTACCAGAGCTGGTTGACGTCGTTGCCGCAGCACCACATGGCCGTGCTGGTGTGATTGTCGAGAATCACCATGATGCCGGCGCTGGTGAGGGCGTTGACGACCGTATCGAAGATCGTCATCGCGTTCTCGCCTTCGAGGCTGGGGTTGGCCGTAAGGGCGTAGTCGCCGACGACGGGGTTGGTCTCATACATCTGGTTGGACCAGGGCAGGCGGACGGCATTGAAGCCGCGGCTCTTGATCTCGCTGACGATGGTCGCCAGCGGCTGAGCCTCGAGGCCCATGACCACGAAGTCCTGGCCTTCGGCGCCGTACCAGTTTACGGCGTTCAGGCGGACGCGATAGCCATTGCTATCGACGATGAATGGTCCCTGGGTATGGAGCGGGACGGCAGGCGCAGCGGAAAGATGAGCCGCGCTCGCGAGAAAGACAGTTGCGACTGCAAGCAGGACGGCAGCCAGTTTGTTGCGCCAGCGCGAGGCCGCCCGATTGCGGCCCTGAACGGTAAGCTTCATATTCCGGTCTCCTTGAGTAGTCCGTCATGCGACGGGTGCGTCGGGTTGTTGTCAGCAGTGCGCCTCAAAAGGGCAGGATCGTGCGCAGACTGGGAAAACGACGACAGCGCGCGGCAAAGCTGCGGGCAGCCCTTGTCTGGAAGCGTTTTCAGCCGGATAGGAAACCGGCTGACAGGGCTGCGATTTTTTTGAGGCCGCGGGGGAGGGCCTTGCGCGAACCGGCAGCCAATCTACGCAGGCGTGTCCTACGTTGTCAAGAAAAATTTAAGTGATCGGTTACTTTCGGAGAGTAAATATATAACTG
Source organism: Occallatibacter sp. (assembly GCA_035294185.1). Lineage (GTDB taxonomy): Bacteria > Acidobacteriota > Terriglobia > Terriglobales > Acidobacteriaceae > Telmatobacter. The sequence continues at coordinate 5,986 of DATGLJ010000097.1, forward strand.
CTTTTTTATGTTTTATTTAAATGAATAATCGGATGAAAATTGTCTTATTTCGGGAAATCGGTCCCGCATCCGTGCCCGAGGCGGCCCTCTTTGCCCGAAGTCCTTCATCGGATCGCGAAATCGCCGAGGGCCTGCTTGCGCCCCCGCAGAGCTGACGGGCTTGGGATGGCCGTTGCGGCAGGATCATTGCCGAAGGCCGCAGCGGGCGGCACCGCTGAGGCGCGGCCGGGCTTTTCGGGAGGAGGATTCTTGTTTTCTCCGGAGGAATTTCTCCTGTCCCGGGGCGCAGGCAGGCGCTTCAGCGGACCTTGAGGACAATGATGGTTTCGTCGTCGAAGCGGTCCTTGCCGTCCTGGAAACGCTCGACGTCGGCCAGGATGGCGTCGGCAATCTCGGCCGCGGAGCGCCGGCGCTGGTCGCAGAGAAGGCAGGAGAGCCGCTGCTGGCCGTACATCTCGCCCTTGGCGTTTTCAGCGTCGAGGATCCCGTCGGAGACGAAGACGACAACGTCGCCGGGCTGTGTGGCCAGGTTGAACTCCTCGTAGGCGACATCGGGAAACATGCCGAGCGGAAATCCTTCGGCGCGCACCGGCACCGATTCTCCGGCGCGGCAGAGGACGGGCTGGGCCGCCCCGGAGTTGGCGACAGCGAGTGTGCGATTCTCGTCGTTCCACACGGCGAAGAGCATGACGACGTACTGCGAGTCGAGCTTGCGCTCCTGCAGGGCGGCGTTGAGCAGCGAGAGCATTTCCGCGGGCCCGGGCCGCTGCTGGGCGGTCGAGCGCATGATGCCGCTGACCAGCGCGGCAAACAGGGCGGCCGGCGCGGCTTTGCCGCTGACGTCGCCGAGCATGATGGCGCTGCGCGCAGGGCCGTAGTCGAGAAAATCATAGAGGTCGCCGCCGATGGTGCGCGCGGGCACAAAGCGCACGGCCAGCTCGGCGTGCTCGTGCACCGGCGGCGCCGGCGGCAGGAGGCGCAACTGCACCTCGCGGGCCATAGCCATGTCTTTTTCGAGCTGCCGCTCCTGGTTGCGCACGGCCTGGTAGAGGCGCGCGTTTTCGATGGCGATGGCGATCTGCGCGGCCAGCGTGGTGAGCATGCGCTCGTGCTCCTCGTTGAAGAAGCCGGCGCGGGTGTGCTCGAGGTCGAGGACGCCGATGACGCGGCTCTTGTAAAAGAGGGGAACGATCAGCTCGGAGCGCGTCTCCGGGTTCATGGGCAGGTAGCGCGGGTCTTTCTCCACGTCCGGCACGTTGAGGGTGCGCCACTCGCGCACGGCTGCGCCGACCAGGCCGCTGTTGACCGGGATGCGGCGCATGGGCGCATGCGCATAGCCGAATCGCCAGGCGTAGCGGGTGACCAGTGTTTCGCCCTTTTCATCGAGGAGCATGATGGAGAACATCTGGTAGTCGATGAGGCGGCGGAGAAGCTGGCCGACGCGCTCGAGCAGCGGCTTGAGTTCAAGGATCGAGGCCAGCTCGGTGGCGATTTCGTTGAGCAGCTCGAGCTGCTGCGCCTGGCGCGAGACGCGGGCGTAGAGGCGCGCGTTCTCGATGGCCTGGGCGATGCGCGAGGCGACCATGGTGAGCAGCTGCAGGTGCTCGGGACGGAAGAATCCTGCCTGCTCGCTTTCCAGGTCGAGGACGCCGATGAGGCGGTTTTTGGCGATGAGCGGGACGGCCAGCTCGGAGCGCACGTCGGGATTGGCTGGAATGTAGCTGGGCTCGGCGGCGACATCGTTGAGCAGCAGCGGCTGGCGCGACTGCGCAACCTTACCCACGACCCCCTTGCCCAGCGGAAAACGCGCGCGCGCGGTCTCCGGGCTGTGGCCGATCTGGAAGCGCATGCGCAGCTCCTGCGTGCGGTCGTTGAGCAGCAGGATGGCGAAGATGCGGTAGGGAATGACGGAGCGCACCAGTTCGGCAGTGCGGCTCAAAAGCGTCTGCAGGTCGAGCGTGGTGTTGAGCGCATCGGTCATGCGCATCAGCAG
>DATGLJ010000098.1:0-10362 GCA_035294185.1 Occallatibacter sp.
CGGTGGTGGTTCGTAATGTCTATGTGGACCGCACGGTGATTGTTAACCATACCGTGGTCAACAACCGCGTGGCATACTCGGGCGGACCGGGCGGCGTCAACCATATGCCCACCCCTGAGGAGCGCGCGGCGATGCGTGAGCCGCACATGATGGCGACCAGCTTCCAGACGCAGCACGAGATGCAGGCCCGGAGCGATCGCGCGGCCTACTTCAACAATAACCATGGCCGTCCGGCGGTGGCGGCTGCGCCTCGTCCGCTGGCGGCCGAGAACCATCCGGCGCCGATGGCGCGGCCGAACGGGATGAATAATCAGATGCGTCCCATGAACAACTCATACCGGCCGAATGAGATGCAGTCGCGCCCGGCTCCCGGGATGCGGCCGGAGAATCGGCCCATGCCGCAGGAACGTCCGCAGCCGCGGCCGCAAGAGCGGCAGGCGCCGCGGCCCGAGCCGCGGTCTGAATCCCGGGATGGGGGAGACCATCGCAGATAATCTGCTGGCCGGTTTCGCGCGCGCCTGACGGCAGGCCCACGGCATCCCGTGGGCCTGCCGTCGTTGTTCCTGCGGCCGGCTCTTAGCCAGTCATCATCGAGCGATGACAGATCCCGGCGATCCGCAGGCCCTTTGCAGGTATCGCTCCGCCTCGGCGCGCGTAAAAATCCGGCGCACCAGCGGCGCGGCTGCGTGGGGCGGAGTTTCGGACAAGCGGATTGCTTCGCGGAGGATCGCTTCAGGCTCGGTGAGCTGCGCTGCGCATGTTGCATAGAGCGTGGCCAGAGGCTGTCCGCGCTCGACCCCCGCGCCACGCCGGGCGTGGAAGATAATGCCCGCATGGGGATCGACCGGCTCGCCGGCCTTCTCGCGTCCCGCGCCCAGCCGCTGCACAGCCCAGCCGAGCGCCGTCGTGTCCATCTCCGCTACATAGCCGCTTTGCCATGCTTCGACCACGCGCGTGGCTCCGGGCCTGTGGAAGCTGCGCATATCGTCGAAGGCGCGCAGGTCGCCGCCCTGGGCCGCAATCATCTCGAAGAAGATGCGCAGGGCCGAGCCGTCGGCAAGTGCCTTTTCCGCGCGCGCGTAGCCTTGTTCGGGCGTATCGGCCTGGCCGCCGAGGTGAATCATCCACCCGGCGAGAATGAGCGAGAGTTCGCGCAGGTCTTCGCTTTCAGGTTTGCGCTCGCCGCGCATCACCTCGATGCTTTCAACGAGCTCGATCCAGTTGCCGGCGGCCGAACCCAGCGGCTGGTCCATGTCCGTAAGCAGGGCTACGGTGCGGGCGCCGGCGGCTTCGGCCGTGGTGACCAGCAGCGCCGCCAGGTATTCGCACTCCTCCTGGCTGCGCAGGAATGCGCCCGAGCCGGTCTTTACGTCGAGCACAAGAGCGTCCAGGCCGGCCGCCAGTTTTTTGCTGAGAATCGACGCGCAGATCAGGCCGGGATTTTCCACCGTACCGGTGCGGTCGCGCAGCGCGTAGAGCACGCGGTCGGCAGGCACAAGCGAGGGCGTCTGGCCGACGATCGAGGCGCCGCACCGCCTGAGCACGGCTTCGAACTCTGCGAGCGACAGGGCCGTGCGGTAGCCGGGAATCGATTCCAGTTTGTCGAGCGTGCCGCCCGTGTGGCCCAGAGCGCGGCCCGAGATCATCGGCACAACCACGCCGCAGGCCGCGGCGAGAGGCGCAACGAGAAAACTGGTCTTGTCGCCCACGCCGCCCGAGGAGTGCTTGTCGACGGCGGTCCTGCCGAGGCCGCGCGGCGAGAACTTCTCGCCCGAGTCGCGCATGGCCAGCGTCAGAGCGCGGGTCTCGTCGAGCGAGAGGCCGCGGATGCAGGCGGCCATCAGCCAGGCTGCAAGCTGATCCGAAGCAATAGAGCCGGAGGCCGCGCCATCGGCAAGGAACCCGATTTCCCGCTCCGTCAGCTCGAGGCCGTCGCGCTTTTTGCGGATCAGGTCGATGGCGTGGAGCGGGACGCCAGCAGCAGATGCGGAGGATTCCAGAGCTTCCGGTAGATTCATGTTGACCTTGACGTCATGACTTCAGTTTCATCTCGAATGCCAGCGGCAGCAATTCGGCAAATGGCAGGGTGCGCACGCCGTCCGACGAAGGAAAGACGACCGGCGCGTCGGATGCGGCGAACTCGGCCAGCATCTGGCGGCACGCTCCGCATGGCGGGCTGGCGGCGTTGTTCAGATTTGCGACAGCGATGGCCCGGATGCGAATCTCCGGGCCGAAGCGGGAGACGGCGCTCACCAGCGCCGAGCGCTCGGCGCAGATGGTCAGGCCGTAGCTGACGTTTTCGACATTGACGCCGGTGACGATTTCGCCGCCTGCCAGGGCCAGCGCCGCGCCCACGCGGAAGCCGGAGTAGGGCGCATAGGCCTGCGATGCGGCCCGGCGCGCCTGATCGAGGAGATCTTCGAGCGCCCCTTGAGAAAAATTCGTCATCGCAAATGCACCCGGCTTCGTATCTGGCTTTGAGGAGCAGCTTAAAAATTAGAGGCTAATCGATTTCCGCTGCTCGTGTACACTCCCGGTTCTCAAGTTCGGTTCCATCTCTTCCGATATGCCCTGTGTGGGCGCTCGCCGCGCTGTGGTTTGCTGGCCGGCCGCCTGCGCAGGCGTGCGCTATGGACGATCTGACCCGGGAATTCCTCGTCGAGAGCCAGGAGGGCCTTGACCGCATGGAGCGGTGCCTGACCGAGCTCGAGGCGCGCCCCGGCGATGGATCGCTGGTGGCGGAGATCTTTCGCGCCGTGCATACCATCAAGGGAACGACCGGGTTTCTCGGCTTTCGGCGGCTGGAGAAACTGGCCCACGCCGGCGAGAACCTGCTGGGCCGGATGCGCGACGGCAGGGTGAGGCCCACGCCGGAGGTCATCGACGCGCTGCTGGCGCTGCTCGATGGTCTGCGGGCGATTCTCAAATGGATCGAGATCGGGGACCAGGGAGCCGGAGAGGAGGCCGCCGGAGACGATTCCGCGCTCATCGCGCGGCTTGCGGCTCTTGAAGCGGGCGCAGCCGGCGGGCCGGACGAGCGGCGCGGCAGCCGGCAGAGGGAAAAGCCGGGCAGAAAGCGGGCGCGGCGCGCCGGGCATGCTGCAATTGCCGCCGAGGAGGACGATGCGCGCCGGGCCGCATCGCAGGCCGCTGCGGCGTCTCCTGTTTCGGCGTGTCCTGGTTCGGCGTCTCCTGGTTCAGCGTCTCCTGGTTCGGCGTCTCCGGAGCCGGTGCACAGTGCTCAGCCGCGGGCGAGCGTCGAGCCCGGTTCTGCGCCTCCGGTGTCGGAAAGCACGCTGCGCGTCGACGTCGAGCTGCTCAACCGGATGATGAACCTGGTCGGCGAGCTGGTGCTCACGCGCAACCGGATTCTGCAGACGGTTGCTTCCGGTGCGGGGCAGGCAACAGGGGCCGGAGCTGCGATGACCAGGCTGGCGCAGCGGCTGGACGCCGTTACTGCCGAGCTGCGCGAGGCGGCGATGAAGGCGCGCATGCAGCCGGTCTCGCACGTCTTTTCGAAGATGCCGCGTCTGGTGCGCGATCTTGCCCGGACGCTGGGCCGCAGGGTGCGGCTCGAGCTTCAGGGCCAGGAGACGGAGCTCGACAAGGGGCTGCTCGAGGCCATCGGGGACCCGCTCACGCACGCCGTGCGCAACGCGCTGGACCACGGCATCGAGCCGCCCGAAGCGCGGGCCGCGGCGGGCAAGAACCCCGAGGGAACGCTCACGCTCAGCGCCGCGCATGCGGGCAGTCACGTGATCGTGGAGGTCAGCGACGACGGCGCCGGCATCCCGGCCGAAAAGATTCGCGCGCGGGCCGTGGAGCTGGGCCTCGTGGATGCGGAGCGCGCCGGCTCTCTCGGCGAGCGCGAGCTGCTGCAGATGGTCTTCCTGCCCGGATTTTCAACAGCCGCCGCGGTAACCAGCGTGAGCGGCCGCGGCGTGGGCATGGACGTAGTCCGCGCCAACGTGGAGCAGATCGGCGGCGCGGTGGAGCTGGAATCGCAGCCCGGCGCGGGAACGACGCTGCGCATGCGCATCCCGCTCACGCTGGCGATTGTTCCTGCGCTGATCGTCGAAAGCTGCGGGCAGAGCTATGCATTGCCGCAGGCGACGATCCGCGAGCTGGTGCAGGTTTCTGCGGGCGGCCGGCGCAGCGACACCGCAGGCGGTGCGGAGCCCGCCGGCCCGGTGGATGTGGAGTGGATCGGCAATGCGCCTTTTTACCGTTTGCGCGGGCATCTGCTGCCGCTGGTCTTTCTTGACCAAGTGCTTGAGCCGGCCTGCGCGCGGCGGCCCGATCCGCAGCGGCGGATCTTCGTTGCGGTGCTTGAAACCGGCGGCCGCCGGTATGGGCTTGCGGTCGATGGGCTGGCCGATCCGGAGGAGATCGTGATCAAGCCGCTGAGCCCGGCGGTGAAGCAGATCGGGCTGTTCTCGGCGGCCACGGTGCTGGGCAATGGAAAGCTGGCGCTGATTCTCGACGCCGGCGCGATTGCCGCCCGTGCCGGCGTCGAGCCGATCGAAGACAGGCAGGATCCGGGCAGCGCGGCTGATGCGGCCGCGCAGGCGGGCCTGCAGATCGAATACCTGCTGGCGGCGGCGGCCGGGCGGCGCGTGGCGATTCCGCTCGCATGCGTGGAGCGCATTGAGCGGGTGCGAGTGGGGCAGATTGAATCTGCGGGGAGGCATCCGGCGCTCTTTGAGCGCGGCCATCTGTTGCCCATCGATGATTCCCTCGACGCGCTGGCTGCGGCCGGCGGAGATCCCGACGCCGCGCTTGCCATTGTGGTCTGCAGGCAGGGCCCGCGCCGGCTGGGAATCGCCGTTTCGCGGGCGCTTGCCGTGGCTCGCGGCCGGCCGCTGATCGATGACGCCGCCGGATGCCAGGCGGCCGGGGTGACGCTGATCGAGGGCCGCGCAACCGAGATATTCGACTTTGAAAGCTGCCGGGCCGGACGGGCAGACCGGTTCGCGCATTGGACAGCGGCCTGACCGGCTTCCGGGGAGACTTTGCCATGACAGTTGCCGAAGCGCGGACGGAAGGGATGAACGCGGCCGAGAATGCCCGGCCTGCGGAGGTCTGCGTGGTGCGCGCCGGAGCGCAGTTTGCAGCCCTGCCCATTGCCCGCGTGGCCGAGATCGTCGGCGCTGTGCAGCCGCAGGCGCTGCCGCATGCGCCATGGTTTGTGAGCGGGCTGGCGCTCTATCGCGGCGAGGCGCTGACGGCGGTCGATCTGCGCCGGCTGCTCGACCCGGAATCCCCATCGCTCAGCCCCGGGCCGGCCGGCTTCGGGCAGCCCGGCCGGCTGTGCTGCATGCTGGTTGTCGATCGGGCGGACGGCGGCGCAGGCGGGGCCTTCGGGCTGCTGGTGGACAGCGTGGACGAGGTGCGGAGCGTTTCGAGCCGGGACTGCGAGCCGGCTCCTTCGACGCTCGGCCCGCTTTATAAGGAATTGTTGACCGGCGCGTACAAGCAGAAGGGGCGGCTGGTGGCGATGCTCAATCCGGATCGGCTCGATCCGTCCTATCTTGGCTCTTTGTCCGTTGCCGCCGAGCGGCCGTCCGGATGGCGGGAAGGCATGCCGGCCGGGCCGGAGGAAGGCGAACAGGAAGGCAAACGATGATCGGACTCAGGGCTGGGCAAAGGCAGCCGGCGGCCGAAGCGCGCCGGCGCGTGCTCATCGTCGATGACTCGGCGGCGATGCGCAGCCTGCTGCGCACGGTGATCGCAAAGGATGCGGCGCTGGAGGTGGCCGGTACGGTTGCCGATGGAGCGGCGGCGCTGGCGGCAATTGATGCGCTGCATCCGGACCTGATGCTGCTCGACGTGGAGATGCCGGTGATGGACGGGCTGACGACGCTGCGGCAGTTGCGCGCCCGCGGCAACAGGATGCCGGTGATCATGTGCAGCTCGCTGACGCGGCAGGGCGCGCGGGTTGCGGTGGAGGCGCTGGCCTCGGGCGCGTCGGACTCTGTGGCCAAGCCGCAGGGGCTGGTCAACCGCGAGGCCGCGGTCGACGCTCTGGCGGCCGAGCTGATTCCCAAAATCCGGGCGCTGGCTGGCGTATCCAGGCGGCCGGGCGCAACCGAGGCTTTTGCGTCGTCGTTTCCGGCCCGGCGCGAACCGATTTCGGCCGCGCCTGCGGTTGTGGCCATCGGCGTCTCCACGGGCGGCCCGGCGGCGCTGGCGGCTTTGCTCCCGGCGCTGCCGGCTGCGTTTCCGCTGCCGGTTGTCATCGTGCAGCACATGCCGGAGCACTTTACGCGCCTGCTTGCCGAGCGAATGAATGCGATTGCCAGGCTGCGCGTGCGCGAGGCGGTTGAGGGCGAGCCGCTTGCGCCGGGAACGATATGGATTGCGCAGGGCGGCCGGCACCTGGAAGCGCTGGCCCCGCTGCGCGCAGGCGCCCCGGCGACTCTGCACCTGACCGACCGGCCGGCCGAAAACCACTGCCGTCCGTCGGTGGATGTGCTGTTCCGCTCGTTTGCGCAGGTCTACGGCGCCGGCGTGCTGGCGGTGGTGCTTACCGGCATGGGAGCGGATGGATTAAACGGCTGCCGCGCGGTGCGCCAGCGCGGAGGCACGGTGCTGGTGCAGGATGCGGCGACGAGCACCGTCTGGGGCATGCCGGGAGCCGTGGCGCGGGCGGGGCTCGCGCACCGGGTGCTGCCTCTGGCCGGGATTGCGCAGGAGATTGCGCGGATCGCCGCGCGCGCCCGTGCAGCGGCGATTCCCGCCAAAGACCTCCATCGGGCGGCGGTGTAGCCATGACGGCAGCGGCGACGATGCAGTCGGCCAAGCCGGCGTGTCCTGCAGACTACGGCTTTCTCCGCCAGATCGTGCAGGAGCACTCGCACAATGTGCTCGATCCGGCGCAGGACTACCTGTTCGAAACGCGGCTGGCGAAGCTGCTGCGCTCCCTGCAGATGGCCGGCGTCGAGGAGCTGGTCTGGCGGCTGCGCGCGCGCCGCGACGCCGCTCTCGAGCGGGCCGTGGCCGAGGCTATGACCGTCAACGAGACCAGCTTCTTTCGGGATGCGCGGCCCTTCGAACTGCTCGAGAAGGAGCTGCTGCCCGGGCTCATTAAAGCCCGGCGGGAGGCGCGCAGCCTGCGGCTGTGGAGCGCGGCCTGCTCCACCGGGCAGGAGGCTTACAGTTTGGCCATGCTGATCGCCGACCGTTTTCCCGTGCTGGCGCAGTGGGATGTTCGCGTCGAGGCAACGGATATCTCGGCCGAAGTCATCGAGCGGGCGCAGCAGGGCCGCTACAGCCAGATCGAGATCCGGCGGGGGCTCGCGCCGCGGCTGGTGGCGCGGTACTTCGAGCGGGACAAGGACCAGCCCGACGCGTGGACGGTTCGGCCCGAGCTGCGGCGGCTGTGCCACTTCCGCCAGGCGAATCTGTGCGGGCCGTGCTTTCCGTTTCTGCGCGCCACCGACCGCTTCGACGTGATCCTGCTGCGCAACGTGATGCTCTACATGGCGCCCGAGACGCGGCGCGCGCTGCTCGTGCATGTGCATCGCGTGCTGGCGCCGGACGGAGTGCTGTTTCTCGGCTCAAGCGAGCAGCCGGCGGACATGTCGCAGTGGACCGCAGTGCTGGCCGGGGGCGCCTGCTATTACCGCCGCATTTCTCCTCCGCCCGCCAGATGACGGCGGCCGGGCGGAGCGGCGCTAGGGCAGAGCGAGAATCTGCATCGGCGAAGCGCCGGTGTTGGCCGTGATCTGCGTAACCAGCGCGCCCGGCGTGGCTCCAAAGGTGTAGGTCGACAATTCGGGAGTGCCCGAAGCATTGACGGCCAGCAGGAACGCGCCCGTCGAGTCGATGGCGAGCGAAACCGGCTGCGTGCCTGCGGCGATGGTGCTGCCCGCTGCACCCGCTGCAATGGTGTAGGCGGGGCTGCTCGAGCTGCTGGCGGTAATGGAGAACGAAGCGATGTTGCCTCCGGAACTCGTGCCGTTGGCGACATAGACCACGGCGCCGGAAGAGGCGGGCAGGATGGCGTTGGGAGCCGTGCCTCCGCTGGCGATGGGCGAGCCCGAGACGGGCGCCAGCGTTCCACCGAGCGAGGCGAGAGTGAAGGCGCGAAGGCCGCCTGTAAGGGAAGTGCCGGAGGAGGCGGCGAGGGTTTCGCCGATGTAGAAAAGCGCGCCGCCGGGGTCAACCGCGACCGAAAGCGCCGAGCCGCTGGAATTGGCCGGCGGAATGGTGACGGCGGTATTGCTGAAGGGACTGCCGCCCGCGCTTACACCGGCATTAAAGGGCGCGGCCAGCGTTCCGCCCTGCCCCAGAGCGACGAAGACATGCGCGTCGTCGGGGGAGACGGCCATTTGTCCGTTCCTGACGGCGGCATTGTTCACAGGATAAGTGGCTGTGACCTCGCCGGAGCCTGCAAAGCCGCCGGTCGAGGCGTTGAGCGGAACGGCGGCGAGCGTAACCGCATTCTGGCCCTGGAGAGCCTCGATGAGCCACTTTCCGCTGGTGTCTACTGCAATGGCCAGCGCGGAGGTATCCGAGGAGACCAGCGCGGCGCTGGCGGTCTGGAGCGCGCCATTCGAAACTGGAAATACATAAACGCCTGAAATGGTGCTGACGTAAAGAAAGTTCCCGTTCGGCGCAAACGCCATGGCGTATGGCGTCACGAACTGGCTCAGGCTCCACGGACTGCCCGAGATGGAATCAAGCTTGCCCGAGCTGATGACCTCGCCTGCGATCTGGGGGGACGTGCCGCCGTTGAGAATGTAGAAGTTGCCGCTTGATGCCGTAGTGCAGTTCGTGGTGCAGCCCGTCGAGGATGTTGTCGCCGGCGGATTCCAGAAGCCGGCGCATCCGGCCATAAAGGGAACAGCCGTCAGCCATAAGCGCAGCCACTTTCCTTTACTGATCAATGATGGCTTCCTCCGAAATAACTCCGCCGTTTTATAGGACGCAAATCCTGTCGCCTGCGCTCAGATGAGCCGAAAGCTGCACCGGCTCTGCGGGGATTCGTTCATCGCACTGCGGCTTCGTCCACAACCGGCTCGAAGGCCGGCAGCACGCCGGCTTCGGCGGCCATGCGGAAGAAGCCGCGCATGCCCTCGATGCATTCCTCGTCGAGCACGTAGTGAATGTTGGTGGAAAGGTAATCGCGAATCGTGCTCTCGGGGATGGGCAGGCGCGGCGCCCATTCGGCGGCGAGGGCTTCGATATTCTCGAGGCCGTGGTCGCGGGAGCGGATGAAGTCTTCGGCTATGGTGGCAATCCTCTCGTCCGGAGTGCTGCTGCATGCAATGCACCAGACGGCGGAGACGAAGGGCAGGCCCGTAAGCGCGCGCCACTCCTGGGCGAGATCGTGGTAGACCAGTTCTTCCTCGGTGCGCTCGAAGCGGTTGGAGCGCTCTTCGAGCGCCAGCAGCGCCGGGTCGCCGATGAGGATCGCGGCGTCGGCCAGGGCGAGCATGCGGTCGAGATCGGCGGCCAGCGGGCGAAACTCGGCGAGCTGGTTGCCCCACTTGCGGAACATGATGCGGGTGTAGGCGATGGTGGTGCGGCTGGCGGTGTCGGCGGCGACGGAGCGGATTTCTTCGAGCGGCTGCGAAGCGCGGCGCACCAGGATGAGCGAACGGACGCGGTTTTTTGAAGCGATTGTACAGCCGGGAAGAATGCGCAGGCCCGGGATGGTGGCCAGGGCGGCGATGGGGATGAGGCCGGCGTCGGCCGAGCCCTCGGCCAGCCGCGCAGCACACTCGGACGGCAGCATGCGGTCGATGCGGTAGCGGCGGGCGAGCTCCGCATCCAGAGGCGGATGCTCGAAGTCCCACATCAGGGGAGCAGGGTTCAGAAAATCGATGGCGGCTATGCGCAGGGCCGGGCTCGCGACGGGCAGGTCTTTGCCCGCTCGGCCGGGATGCGAGTCGCGCGCAAGGCTCATATTGATCAGACTAACAATTTTCATCCGGCCAGCCGCCGCGGCCTGGAGTACCGTCTTTGGCACCCTGCCTGCCCTTGACAGGCAGAAGCGGGCAGAATACCTTGAGCGAAAATTCCCATTGCAATCGGGTTTTTGCCGGCGATCTTCGGAGTTTTTCTGTTTTGGCTGGGCAGGACGGTGCGGATGGATCGGATGGAAGAACAGGCGGGCGCGATGGCTGCAACGGCGGCGGAGGCAGCGGCGCGGTCGGCTGCCGAACTCGACGAAGAGCGGCTGGCCTGGCTGGCGCTGGCGATGACCCCGGGACTCGGGCCAAAGCGGATTCTCGATGCAGTGAAAGGATCGGGTTCGGCGGCCCGGGTTCTTTCGCTTGCGCTCACTGAGCTTGAAGCGCTGAATCTTCCCGCCAGCGCGGCGCAGTTCATCTTTGACGGCAGGGCGCGCTCGGC
>DATGLJ010000099.1:0-20721 GCA_035294185.1 Occallatibacter sp.
GACGGTGCTGCTCGATGCGGATTATTTTCGCGTGGAGCGGATTGCCGTGAAGGGCAGCCGGAGCAGTGCGAGCCTGCGCGGGGATGGCCCTCCGGGGCTGGCGTACCTGTTCGCCGCCGAAGGCCGCGGACGGATTGCGGGGCCCGACTTCGAGCCGATCGTGCTCGAGCCGCGCTCTATTGCGGCGGTCCCAGCGGCTGCGCCGGAGTTCGCGGTCCAGGATCTGAACGGTCCTGGCGGCGGCCTTGAGTTAATCCGGATTACGCCGAGCTGGCCGGCGAGGCAATAAGACTGAACTGCTTCGGCTGCGCACATGCCGGGCGCGCCTTTGCAGTTGCGTCTTTTTCCATGAGGAGCCGCGACTGTGCGCAAGCCGATGGGTTAGAGTAGGGGGAGAAGATCCGAACCCATGTACATCCAGCCGATGCAGAGATTTGCGTTTGGACTGCCGGGGTCGGAGGACTCTGGATTACTTTTGTTACCTCCCTGCAGCAATTCAATCTGGGAAGTCCTGCCAGAACTGCGAAATTCTTGCCTTGCAATTCCAAAATTTGAGAATGGGCGGTTTCCCGGCAGTGCTGCGTCTGAGTTGGAGAGAGCCGCTCTGCAGTTCGAAGGAGATGCAGAATGCGTTTGAGGTTTTTTCCGCAGATTCTTGCGGCGTTCGTATGCAGTCTGGCCGTGGCGGCTTATTCGCAGGTCTCGCCCGCAGCCAGCGAGAGCAGCGGCTTGCCGATTACAGTTGGCGTGGGCGCGAACTATATGAACCGCAGCTTTGACGATGGGAGCGTCCTGGGCGAAACTCTCTGGATCGATATGGGCCTGCCCGTCTCCGGACGGCTTCGCGGCCTGGGACTGGAGATTGAAGGCGAACAGATCGGAACCACGAAACCCACGAATTACAACCAGCAGCGCGAGCAGGTTGCCGCCGGCGGGGTGACGTATTCGTTTTACAACTTTCGCCGCTTCCAGCCCCACGTCAAATTCATGGAGGGGTTCGGGAATGCCGAATATGCGCCGGACAATCACCCTTTCAATCAGACGCGCACTGTAACGATTGCCGGAGGCGGCTTCACTTACCCGCTCGCGGGCCGTCTTTCTGCGCGTGTGGATTACGAGTATCAGTGGTGGCCCAATTTCTGGGTTAAGCCTCCCACCTATACCACGGGAGCAGCGCTGACGCCCTCGGGTGTTTCCTTCGGCATTGCGTACCAGATCAGCCCCTTTCGCCGGCATTTCTGATGATCGGGTTCCCTCCTGCGAGCCATGCAGCCCGCATGGCTCGCTGCTGCGCCCCTCATCGAGGGCGTTTTGCTGCGGTGTGAGCGCGGCGCTCCGGGGGCATTCTCGCGCTATCAGGAAATCCACCGGTTTTGCAAACTCTTCCGCTTGATGCACAATCTAAACCGTGATGAATTTTCGATTTGCGATCCCTCAGGAACTCCGCGGCGCATTTGAAGCGGCCGTGGCAGATTGGCAATCCAACCACAAAGTCGAACGATTCTGGAAGAAGGACCCGAGCCTGTGGACCCGGAAGGGCGAAGAGGACTGGCTTGGCTGGAGCGATATCGTCGCGCGCCAGCAGCGCGATCTGGCGGCCTTCAATGAGTTTGCCTCCGGCGTGAAGGCGGCGGGCTTTGAATCCGCGCTTCTGCTGGGCATGGGCGGCTCGAGCCTTTGCCCGGAGGTGCTGTCGGTCACCTTTGGCCGCCAGCCGGGATTTCCGGCGCTGCACATTGTTGATTCCACCGACCCGGCGCAGATTCGGGCGATTCGCGACAAGCTCGACTTGAAAAAAACGCTGGTGATCGTGTCCAGCAAGTCGGGCTCGACGCTTGAGCCGAACATCCTGAAGCAGTATTTCTTCGAGGAAATGAAGGCGGCGGTGGGCGCTGAGAAGGCAGGCAGCCGCTTTGTCGCCATTACCGATCCGGGCTCGAAGATGGAGCAGGTGGCCAGGGGCGACGGGTTCCGGCAGATCTTTTACGGCGACCCGCAGATCGGCGGCCGTTATTCGGCGCTTTCGAACTTCGGCGTTGTCGCCGCGGCGGCGATGGGGCTGGATGTGAAACGGCTGCTTGCCGAGGCGGCCAGGGCCGTGGAAGCGGCGAAGCAGGATCCGGGACAGAATGCTGCGGTGCGGCTTGGCCTGCTGCTCGGCGCCTGCCACAACGCCGGACGCGACAAGCTCACCTTCTTTACTTCGCCGGAGATCTACGACCTGGGCGCATGGCTTGAGCAGTTGATTGCCGAGTCGACAGGCAAGCAGGGCAAGGGCATTACGCCGGTCGATCGCGAGGAGATTGGACCGCCGGAGGTTTACGGCAGGGATCGCGTGTTCGTTTATATCCGGCTGGCGAGCACGGCCGATGCGCGCCAGGACAGGCCGGTGGAGGCTCTCGAAGCCGCCGGGCACCCGGTGGTGCGGATCGAGATTGCCGATCTGTACGAGATCTTCGGGCAGTTTTTTGCCTGGGAGATGGCTACGGCAGTGGCCGGATCGGTGATGGGGATTAATCCTTTTGACCAGCCGGATGTGGAATCGGCCAAGGTGGAGACACGCGCGCTGACGGCCGAGTACGAAAAGACCGGAAAGCTGCCGGCGCGCAGGCCGATCTTTGCCGGCGAGGGAGTGCAGCTGTTCGCCAGCGATGAATACGCCGCCCGGCTGAAGGATGCCGGCGCCGGCTCGGGCCTGAGCAGTTTTCTGCGCGCGCACCTGAGCCAGCTGAAGAAAGGCGACTACTTTGCAATCAACGCCTTCCTGCCGATGTTCGCCGAACACGAAGAGGCGATCGGGAGCTTCCGTCACCGCATCCGTGATCGGAAAGCTGTTGCCACCTGCCTGGGCTTCGGACCGCGGTTTCTGCACTCCACCGGGCAGGATTACAAAGGCGGACCGAACACGGGCGTGTTCCTGCAGATCACGGCCGATCATCCGATCGATCTGCCCATTCCGGGACAGAAGTACACCTTCGGCGTGGTCATCGACGCGCAGGCAGCGGGCGACCTGGCGGTGCTCGAGTCGCGCGGGCGAAGAGCGCTGCGGGTGCATCTTACCGGCGGCGTAGCCAGTGGCCTGGCGGCCCTCGGCGGGGCGGTCGACGAGGCGCTGCGCGAGGCAGCGATCGGGTAGGCGCAATTGGCCATCCTCCGCTTCCGGCCGGATGGGCCAATCTCCTGTCTTGCCTGCGACTTGAATGCCGGCAATTGAGATTCGAGACTGCTTTCCCGCGGCGGCATTTGGCGGAACTTTTCAGCGTCGATGGGGTCAAAAAAGATGACGGCGTCTGCCGGAGTCCGTCAAAACCGGCAGACAGACCGCCAGCATCCGTTGAAGTGTCGTTCGGGTCTCCGATGGGGGGTATCGGGCCCGGATGAGGGTCGAGGAGAGAAAGACGATGAATCGTCCGATGCTCAAAAGAATTTTTCCGCAGTTCATAACGTTGTTTGCCGCGGTTGCGCTCTGCGCCGGGGTGGCGGCGGCGCAGAATGGCGGTTCCGCGCCGGATCAATCGAGTGCGGCTGCGGCCACAGGGCAGCGCACCGACGGGCAGATCGAGATGGACGTCGTCCATGCGCTGGACGCCTCGCAGGCGCTTAAAAACGACCTGATCACGGCGGCCACCATTCAGGGCGAGGTCACGCTTTCGGGCACGGTATCGAGCCAGGCATCGAAGGACCTTGCCGAGTCGATTGCCAAGGGCGTGCCAGGGGTAATCAAGGTGCACAACAACCTGACGGTGGGCGACGTGCAGGCCGCGGCGCAGGCGCAGAACCTGTCGCCGGACCAGAGCGACGATTCGATGCAGCCGCAGGCGGCGCCTGAGAACCAGCCGACGGCGGAGGGCCCGGCAGGCGACCAGGCCAATGGCAGTCAGGATCAGCAGCAGCCTGCGCCGCCCAGCGAGCCTCCGGCTCAGCAGGGACAGAACCAGTATCCGCAGCCGGAGCAATATCCGCAGTATCCGGCGCAGCCTTATCCGCCGGCGCGGCCGCAGTATGGACCGCCGGCCTACGGACAGCCGCCGTATGGTTACCAGCAGCCTCCGGCCTACCAGCCGGCGCGCGGTCCGGTGACAATTCCGCAGGGCACGCTCGTGCAGGTGCGCACCAACGAACCGGTGGACAGCAAGAGAGCCAAGGATGGCACGCCGGTGCAGTTTACGGTGATCCAGGACGTTACGGTGGGCGGCGTGCTGGCCATTCCGCGCGGGGCGACTGTTCACGGCGTGGTGACGGAAGTCAAAAAGGCCGGGGAACTGGCGGGCAGCAACGAGTTTGCGCTGACGCTTACGTCGCTCGATCTGGGCGGCCAGAATTACCCGATTCAGAGCGATGAATTCAGAGTGAAGGCGCCGAACAAGGCCAACGAAACAGCGGCGAACTCGATTGGCGGCGCGCTGCTTGGCACGATTATCGGCTGCGCTGCCGGCCGCGGCGTGGGCTGCGCGATCGGAGCCGGTGCAGGCGCGGCGGCAGGGGCAGGCGCAACCGCCGCATCCGGCGGACCGAGGGCCTGGATTCCGGCCGAGGCGCTGGTCACCTTCCACCTGAATGCGCCGGTCACGGTAAACCCTGTGAGCCCGCAGGAGGCGCAGCGGCTCGCCGAAGGACTGTATCCGGGCGGTCCGAGCCTGTATCGCCGCGGGTATGCGCCCTACGGGTACTACGCTCCGTACGGATACCCCGTTTATGCGTATCCGCCGGTCTACTACCGGCCGTATTACATGGTCGGCGGCGTTTATTACTGGCGGTAAGGCCGGGGTTTTTATTCGGAACTGCTTCGGGCATCCTTCGGGGTGCCCGATTCTTTTTGGCGCCGGGTGTGTCTGAGCCTGGTTCGCCGCTTAGGCTATGATTTTTCTGCACAGAATCCACGCAGATCGAGGGCCGGCCACACGCTTATGCCGCCGACAGGATCGCCTTTACGCAAGCTTGCCGCGGCAGGAATCATCGCCGCAGGAGCCTGCCTGGTAGTGGCGATTCTCGTGTTCGGCGTGAACGGGAAGAGCGCTGCCGGCCGCGACTTTATTCAGTATTGGGCGCTCGAACAGCAGCTTGCGCACGGCGCAAACCCCTATGACACGGCCGCGCTTTTTCGCATCGAGCGCTCGGCGGGGATGGCCTTTCCGGGCGCGCTGATCAGCCTGAGCCCGCCTGTTGCATTTGCCTATGCGCTGCCGCTGGGCTGGGTGAGCGCCAGGACGGCGCTTATCCTGTGGATGCTTCTGCTGCTGGCCTGCCTGGCCGTTTCGGTGTGGATTCTGTGGCTGCTGCACGGCCGGCCTGAGAGCCGCTGGCATGTGATTGCGCTGGGATTTCCGCCGGCGCTGTGGTGCCTGATCTCCGGTCAGCTTGGAATCTTCTTCCTGCTCGATGTTGTGCTGTTTCTGTATTTCGTCCGGCGGCGGCCGTGGCTTGCCGGGGCGGCGCTGGTGCTGTGCGCGCTCAAGCCGCATCTGTTCCTGCCGCTGGCCGTGGTTCTGCTGCTTTGGTCGGTCGTGCGAAGAGATTTCCGCGTGCCGGGCGGGTTTGTATTTGCGCTGGCTGTAAGCTGCGGCCTTACGCTGGGCCTCGACCGGCATGTATGGCGCGAATATGCGCAGATGATGCGCACGAGCGGCGCTGCGGATCTTTTTGTGCCGACGGTCAGCATGGCGCTGCGCTTCGGAGTCGATCGCGGCGCGCGGTGGCTCGGGTTTGTGCCTGAGGCCTGCGCGTGCGTGTGGGCCGCGTGGTACTTTTTCAGGCGGCGCGCGCGGTGGGACTGGAATCGCGAGGGGCTTCTGGTGCTGCTGGTCTCGGTGGCGTGTACGCCCTACTCCTTTTACAGCGACCAGGCGGTACTGTTTCCGGCGGTGCTCGCCGGGCTTTACCGGGCGGAGAAGTCGATTGCGGCGCTGGCGCTGTTTGTGGCGATTGCGGCTGCCGGCATGGCCGGGTTTGTTGTCCAGATTCCGATGACTTCGGCCTTTTACATCTGGACCGCTCCGGCCTGGCTGTTGTGGCATCTGTTTGCGATGCGGAGCACGGCGCCGGCGGAGACAAAGCCGGATGCAGCTGTCGCGGCGCGGTGAGGAGGCTTGGGAGGCGAATCGCTCTCGCTGGGCGCAGCTCGGCAAACCGCCGCATGCCCCGTTGTATTCCTCCTCAGCCTTCCTCGCTTTCGCGCAGCCTGGCGATGACGGCGAAGTCTTCGAGCGTGGTGACGTCGCCCTTGACTTCGCCGTGCGTGGCCAGCTCGCGCAGCAGGCGGCGCATGATTTTTCCGCTGCGCGTCTTGGGCAGCGCATCGGTGAAGCGGATGTCGTCGGGCCGGGCGAGCGAGCCAATTTCTTTTGCAACCCACTTCTTCAGCTCTTCCTTTAGCTCGTTCGAAGGCTGATAGCCGCTTTCGAGCGTGACGAACGCGGCGATGGCCTGGCCTTTGAGATCGTCGGGACGGCCTACGACGGCGGCTTCGGCAACCTTTGGATGCGCAACCAGCGCCGATTCCACTTCCATGGTTCCGAGACGGTGGCCGCTGACGTTGATTACGTCATCGACGCGGCCCATGAGCCAGAAGTAGCCGTCGGCGTCCTGGCGCGCGCCGTCGCCGGTGAAGTAGCAGCCCGGCACGTCAGACCAATATGTTTTTCGATAGCGCTCGGGATCGCCGTAAACGGTGCGCGCCATTGAAGGCCATGGCTTACGGATTACCAGCAGCCCGCCGGAACCGGGAGGCACGGAGCGCCCGTCGCGGGTGACGACTTCCGGCTGGATGCCGAAGAAGGGCCGCGTGGCCGAGCCGGGCTTGGTGGGTACTGCGCCGGGAATCGGCGCGATCATGATGGCGCCGGTTTCGGTCTGCCACCAGGTATCGACGATGGGGCAGCGGTTATGGCCGATCTTCTCGCGGTACCACATCCATGCTTCGGGGTTGATGGGTTCGCCGACTGTGCCCAGCAGGCGCAGCGAATCGAGACGGTGTTTCTCTACATGCTCGTCGCCCCACTTGATGAAAGCGCGGATGGCGGTGGGCGCTGTGTAGAAGACCGTCACTTTGTGGTCGTCGACGATCTTCCAGAAGCGCGAGAAGTCGGGAAAGTTAGGAGCGCCTTCGTACATCAGCACCGTGGCGCCGCACTGCAGCGGTCCGTACACGACATAGGAATGGCCTGTGACCCAGCCGATGTCTGCCGTGCACCAGTAGATATCTTCGTCGCGGAGATCGAAGACATATTTGGTGGTGAGGTAGGTTTGCACCGCGTAGCCGCCGGTGGTGTGGACCAGCCCCTTGGGCTTGCCGGTGGTGCCGGAGGTGTAGAGGATGTAGAGCGGGTCCTCGGAGTCCATCGGCTCGGCGGGGCAGTCTGCGCCGGCTTTGGCGACGAGATCGTGCCACCAGTGGTCGCGGCCCTCAGCCATATTTACCGGCGAGCCGGTGCGGCGATAGACGACGACGTGCTTCACGGTGGGGCAGGATGCGATGGCTTCGTCGACGGTGCGCTTGAGCTGGATCTCGTTGCCGCGGCGGTAGCTCGAGTCCTGAGTAAGGATGGCGACGCAGCCGGAGTCGTTGACGCGGTCGGAGATGGCATGGGCGGCGAATCCCCCGAAGATGACGGAGTGGATGGCGCCGATGCGCGCGCAGGCCAGCAGCGCGATAGCCAGCTCCGGCGTCATGCCCATGTAGATGGCCACGCGGTCGCCTTTATTGATCCCGAGAGATTTGAGCGCATTGGCGAAACGCTGTACTTCGGCGTGCAGTTCGGCGTAGGTGAGGCGGCGAACCTCGCCAGGCTCGCCCTCCCAGATGAGCGCGGTTTTGCCGGCTCGCGCGCCGAGTGCGTGACGATCGACGCAGTTGTAGCTGAGGTTGATTTTCCCGCCGGCGAACCATTTCGCCGAGGGGAGGTTCCACTCGAGCACCTTGTCCCACGTCTTGAACCAGTGCAGCTCCTTGGCCGCTTCCGCCCAGAATTTCTCCGGGTCCTCGATCGACTGCCGGTACATGGCTTCGTACTGCTCCAGGCTCTTGATGTGCGCTTGGGAGCTGAACTCGGCGGGCGGCGGGAAGACGCGGTTTTCGCGCAGCGTGGAGTCGATGTCGGGATTGGCCGCAGCAGAAGCCGGCACGGTGGTCATGGAAACCTCCGGGAAAAAGGCGGTAAGCGGTGTATGGCGGCGAAACCGATGTCGGAAAAAATGCCGCGTGGCTCAAACTTTATCGGTCCGGAGGCCGGGCGGGCAAGAGGCTGCCGATCGCCGATGCCTGTAGACTGTAAGCATGAGCCACGAAGGCATCCGCTTCGTCACGAAAGAAGAGCAGGAGCAGGCAATCGCGGACGAGCGGCCGCTCGATCGCAACGCCGTGACGCCGGCGAAGGTGCGCGTGCTGCTCAGCGAGGGCAAAGGGCTGGAGATCGACTGGGCAGACGGGCACAGCAGCGCGTGGAGCTTTGCATGGCTGCGCGAGGCCTGTCCCTGCGCCACCTGCATCGAGCAGCGCAAGACGGAGGGCCGCCGGGCCGGCGAGCCCAAACCCAAAGCTGCGCAGCTGCTGCCCATGTACGCGCCGCCGCCCAGGCCGCTGAGCGCGCATGGCGTGGGCCGCTATGCCATCGAGTTCCAGTGGAGCGACGGGCATCGTGCCGGGATTTACTCCTGGGAGTATCTGCGCCGCAACTGCCAATGCTCGCAGTGCAGGTTTGCGCGGGGCGAGACCGCCGGCGCACCGAATTAATCGCTCCTCCGCGCCGGCGGGCCGGCCGCTGTCCTCTACAATCTCCCCATGAAGATAGGCTTTTTGGGAACAGGCAAGATGGGCCTGCCGATGGCGCTGCGGCTGCTTGCCGCAGGCCATGAGCTGCGGGTTTGGAACCGCAGCGAAGGGCGCACGGAGCGGCTCCTGCGCGAGGGCGCGATTCAGGCGGGCACGCCGGCCGAGGCCGAGCTGGGCGCCGACGCAGTGATCACGATGCTCTTCGACGACCAGGCCTGCGAGCAGGTGCTTTTCGGCCCGAACGGGTTGATGGAGGCGCTTTCGCCGGGCGCGGTTCACATCGCCTGCAGCACCATCAGCGTGGCGCTCGCCGCGCGCCTCACCGAAGAGCATGCGCGGCGCGGACACGAATTTGTTGCGGCGCCGGTCTTCGGCAGGCCCAATGTTGCCGAGGAAGGCCGGCTGTGGACCGTGGTTGCCGGCGCGGAAGAGGCGATTGCGAAAGCCAGACCGCTGCTCGAGGCCTTCTCGCGCGGCATCTCGGTTGTCGGCCGTGAGCCGCGGCAGGCATGCGCCGTTAAACTCGGCGGCAATTTTCTCATCGGTACGATGATTCGCTCGTTGAGCGAGGCCTTTGTTTATGCCGAGGGGCAGGGAATCGATCCGGAAATCTTTTTCGAGACCGTCAACAGCGCGCTGTTTCAATCGCCGTTCTATGCGGCCTATGCGAAGCTGATGCTCCATCCGCCCGAGCAGCCCGGCGCGACGATGGAACTGGGCGAAAAGGACCTGCGCATGCTGCGCGAGGCAGCGGCGGCGCGGGGCGCGCGGCTTGGGCTTGCCGAGGAACTGGCGGCGACGTATGCCGAGGCGCGGCGGAAGGGAATGACCCAGCAGGACTGGGCCGTGGGCCTCTATCGCATAGCGCAGCAGAGCGCAAACGCCAGATAAAAAGCGGGGCCGGGACAGAACGCGGCGAGGCCGTTGACGCCAGCCGGGCAGCGCAGTTGCCGGAACGGGGCCCACCGGGTCCGCTTCCGAGAGATCAACACTCTTTTGCAGGATGAGTCCGCGGCCTGAAGAAGCGGCCACCGCGCGGGGCAACGCCTCTGCTGCGCCGTGAATCGGATGCACGGTAAGGGGCCCGCAGGGCGCGAGAGGCGATCCTGAGCGGAATGCATACGCGATGGCGCGCCCGGTTCGATGATATTCGTGCTCTTGAGGTTTGCAGCCCGCAGAGGAGGATGAATCGGAAATGGACGAACTGGTGAAAACGCTCAGCGAGAAGACGGGGCTGCCCGAGGACAAAGCGCATATGGCGGCGGACACGGTTGTCAACTTCGTAAAGTCGAAGTTGCCGCCATCGCTTGCAGATCAGATCGACAACGCACTGACCGGCCAAAGCGCCAGCGGCAGCATCGCTGATCGGCTGGGAGGGATTCTGGACAAGAAGGCTGCCTGAAACTGGAGAAGTCTATGCTAACTCTATTGTGGTGGATCGTCGTCGGTCTGATTGCCGGCTGGGCGACAGGAAAAATTATGGGCAGCGGCCGCGGATTTCTGGGCGATATTCTGATCGGAATCGCGGGCGCAATCGTTGGCGGCTGGATCATGCGCGCGGTTGGGTTTGCCGGCCGGGGAGGTGCGATCTACACCATTCTTGTGGCGATTGGCGGAGCCATTGTCCTGACCTGGCTATATCGCCTGGTGACCGGCCGCGGGCGCGGAAGCGGGCATGGAACCGGGCGCGGAACAGGTGAAAGCGGAGGAGAATTCCGGAAGGCAGCCTGACGGAGCGCTGACGGAAGCGGCGCGGAGCCGGTTGCTCCGAATTCCCCGACAGCGATGAAATCGCCTGTTAGGTGCGTGTGCTCAGGCGCGCACTCCATGTTCACGCTCACAGCCGACACGCAAAAAGCCCCGCTTGCAAGCGGGGCTTTTGCGTTCGGTTGGAGCACGCTGCGCTATGCCATTGCCGGCGCGGCGCCGATGACAGGCGCGGCTGGAGCGACTGCCGGGCCGGGGATGTGTACTGCTGCAGGCTGCGGGTGGGCGTGGCCGTTGCGCGTCAGACGATGAACGAAATGGTACGGAGGCCAGGGACCGCTGAGCTGCATGTGGCACTCGCGCATGGTGGCGCTGGTGGTGGCGAACTTGTTCTGGTACCGTTCGACGTGCTTGCGCTCGATCAGATGGGCAATATCGAGAACCATCTTGCCGTTTTCGGTCAGCCGGCAGCTTACATCTTCGTCAAGCGGCATGAACATGCGGTGCATCTGGAAGCTGACGGCGCGAGCGCGGGTCTGGCGCTCGCGGGCGCGGACGGCGGTTTCGCGCAGGTTGCTCAGATAGCCGCTGCCTGCGCCGGAGGCCGCCAGATGCTTTTCGATCTCCTTTGAACAGCAATCGTCGACGAAGATCTTCAGGTGCATCTCCGCCTTGCCGCGAAGCTTTTCGATGTTGCCGAGAAACTGGCGCTGGTTGGAGCGGATGGATTTGCGGAGCAACTCGTCGTCGTTGAAGATCGTTCCGAAGCGGAAGGGAAGGACGGTGGAGTGCTGGAAACAGTCGGCGATGACGCGAGCGTGGTCGACGCCGGAGCGCTGATTCAGCGCTTCATTCGGGTTGTGTTCGCTGACCACTACGGCCAGATCGCTGGCCGGGTAGAGGAAGACCTGGTTTCCACTTACTCCGAGGACAGAAGCCATCGGGACGGGTTTGCGATGACGGGCCAATTCCGGAAAGGCTTGCTTTTCACCGATGCAGTAGGCATACCATGCCATGGCGAGACACTCCATTCGCGCGCGCTACACCCCAACAGCGCCGCTCGTTGGTAAAGCTCTGTGAACTTGGGAACAACTGCATACATAGTGGGACAGGTCGCAGGGTCAATCGAGGTGGGTCACCCTGGTTGATTGAAACTGGAAGAATACTAGACCGCCGAAAATACGACTGGCAACACCCTGCAGGCACAAAGTGGCCAAAGGTGAGCTAAAGAGGTAAAGATCGTTTTTGTATTATGAAAATCATTAACTGTAATGTAAAAACGTCCGAGCAAAAAGCCCAGCGGTACATCGATTTGCCGTAACCGCCCCCTCGGAGAGCAGCGGCAGGAACCGGCAGGGCGAGGAGTTCTGCGGCGGCGGATGCTCAGCGCGCGCCTTTCCAATGGAAAAGCAGGGCCAGGGTCAGCAGCAGGCAGAGAACAAGCAGTGCGAGGACGGCGATGGCGAATATCTGTGCCCTTACGGCCGCTTTTTTCAGCGAAGCCAGGAGCTTTTGCTGCTCGAAGGCGTTGCGGCTGGCGGCTTCGCGGACCTCGTCCAGACCCTCTGCGAGACGCTTCAGGGCCTGGCGCTGCTCGTCGAGCCGGTCGTGTAACTCGATGTTCTGGGCGCGGAGCTTCGCGATGCTGTCCTCAACAGGAGCGAGGCTGACCGGCGGCGCGGAGGCGACGGACTGAGATGCAAGCACATTGACCACGGTGGCGGCGACATTGCCATCGAGCATGGGCAGCAGACGCTGGACGATAGGCATGGCTCTCCGCAGGAGGTGGATGGCGCGGCGCAGAGCCGAGGGCGGCTGGGCGTCTTCGCGCGGGGCGATCGAGGGTGCAATCGAAGGGGCAATCGAGGGGGCGATGGATGAATCCGGCAAAGTTCGATGGCTGATAGGGCGAAGATCCTCGGCATTGCTCATGGACTATATCCGGTCCCTTCCTGGCAGACCCGCGCGTTACATATAGCCTATATCCGGCGCCACGCGCATCGGCCCGTGCGCAGGCGCACCCCTCCGGCGCGGTGCGATCCGCTTTACTTCGCCACGCGCAAAAAAGCAAACAGGAGCGACATCGCAATCACAATCGCTCCCGTCGCAAAGGCCAGCCGGTCGGCAAATGAACGATGCATCGCAGGCTCCTAGAGAAAACTGTAGCGCTCGGAGTGGTACTTCGACACAGGCACACGGAGGCGCTGAAGGGCCTCTTCGATTGAGTCCATCATCACATCCGGCCCGCAGATGAAGTATTCGTGTTCGGCGTATGGCTGTGGCAGGTGACGCTGCAACACTTCGCTGTTCACAAATCCCCGCTCGCCGGTCCAGTCAGCCGGCGGGTTCTGCAGTATGTGAACGACCGAAAGGCTAAGCCGGCTCTTCAGCGCCTCCAGATCCTCGCGGAAGGTGATCGATTCCCAGTCCCTGCTGCCGTAGAGCAGCACAACAGGGCGGCTGTCACGCTGGTCGGCGAGCGTTCGCACCATGCTCATCATCGGCGTAATTCCCACGCCGCCGGCAATCAGGACGTGCATGTCGGCCGGATGGCCGAGATGGAACCCGCCGTAAGGACCGTCGAGGTAGACGCGCTTTCCGGCGGGTACATTGTGAACATTGCTTGTAAAGTCGCCGAGATTCTTGATTGAAATCTCTACCTGCCGGTCCGGAGCGGCGGCGCTGGAGGAGATCGAGAAGGGATGGGCGGAGATTTTGAAGGGGCTGCCCCAGACCGTGAGCCAGACGAACTGGCCGGCCATGAAGCGAAAGCCCGGGTGGCCATCCGGCTGCATCACGAGGGTCCAGGTGTCGCCGCGCTCCCTGCGAACTTCCGATACGCGATAGGGACGGCGCAGGATGAACAGCGGTTTGAAGATCCGCACGTACAGAAGCAGCACAAGCCAGAAGATCGTCAGGCCGATCCATAGTCCGCGCTTCCAGGGGTCGCCCAGGTAGAAGGCCCACCCCACCATGTGCAGAAGCCCTGCCGTGACCGCGACAACCGCAAGCAGGACATGCCAGATCTGCCACGTCTCATATTTCATCCTGAATTTCGTGCGCCAAAGCGAAGTGATCACCAGGGCGATCAGAGAATAGGTGGACAGCGCGGCGAAGCGGGCGCGCCAGGGAGCCGAAATGGAATTGAGCAACGCCAGCAGCTCCGGCCTGACGACAAAGAGGATGATGGGATGCGCTACGACCAGCGCGACCGCGATCAGCGAGATTTTGCGGTGAAAGTAATAGACGATGTCTTCTCCCATGGGCTCTGTGACAAAGCGGAAGCGCGCTGTCAGGCCGAACTGCAGGCCCATCATCGCCAGCCCGCTGTAACCGATTGCCGCCGAAAACTCCGTCCAGAAATCGCGCGGCGGCGGATGTGCGCCTGCCAGGAGCGCAAACAGCGGAGCGAGGATAAAAAGCAGGTAGATCAGGAGCCAAACCGCGCCGCGAACGGTCATATTCGACCTCCGTTTAAGCGAGGATGCGAGCAATTACCCGACCGAATTCACGATTCAATGCACGAAATTCCGGAGAAGAGGCCGCGAAAGGCGGAGAATCAACGGTAGGTGGCGGCGAATCCGCTCCTGCGCATGGGCGGATTGCATTACCGGCCAGGAAAACTTCGCCGGCTACCGACGAAAAGTTTTCCTGAGACTATGATAGTGGAATTCGCCTTCAGGAGGAACCTTATGAATATCAGGTTTTTTGCTCTGGCGATTGCCGCACTGACGGCCGGAGCTATTCACGCGGCAGCCCAGCCGGTCACTGTTCAGATGCAGGATGGCAAAGGGCAGAACATTGGCACGGCCGTCCTGTCCGAATCCCACGGCGGCGTGGCCATCCATCTGAACCTTAAAGATCTGCCGCCCGGCGAACACGCGATCCACATTCATGCCGTGGCCAGCTGCGAGGGGCCGGAATTTACGTCTGCGGGTCCGCACTTCAACCCTGAGCACAAACAGCATGGAACAAAGAATCCCCAGGGACCGCACGCCGGCGATTTGCCGAACATTGTTGTGAAGCCCGATGGGACGGTCAGAACCACGATCCGGTCCCGGCTCGTGACTCTGGGCGCGGGCGAGAATTCCGTCTTTGCCAACGGCGGCACGGCTCTGGTGATTCACGCCAAACCGGACGATATGATGACCGATCCGGCGGGCAACGCCGGTGCAAGAATTGCGTGTGGCGCGATCACCAGATAAGGGGTGATCTCGAAGGGGCGATGAGCCATCGTGAGATTGGCGTTTTTTTGCGCCGTACGCGAACGTGGTTATTCAGCCTGCCGCCGGCGGCCAGCTGGCTGCGGGCGGTTCTGCGGCCGTGCTAGGATGAGCCGTAAGCCGTGCAAATTGTGCCAGTTGGATTTGGGCCGGGAGGAAGCGTGAAGCGAGTCGCCAACCGTACGTTGCGCAGCCTGCAGAGCAGTATTCTGGCCGGCGTGCTGACGATCGGGCCGCTGTTTGTGACGTGGCTGATCTTCAGCTTCCTGCTGGGAGAGCTGGCCAGGGCCGGGATGCCGGTGCTGCGGCTGCTGGCCAGAGTGTTTCCCGAGGTGTGGCTGGCCAGGCCGTGGATGCAGTCGGCGGTTGCGGTCATCCTCACGCTGTTGCTGCTGTACGTGGTGGGGCGGCTCACCTCGCTGGTGATCGGGCGCCAGGTTTTCAACCTCTTCGAGGCGGTGCTGGAGCGTTTGCCGTTTGTGGCCAAGGTTTATACGTCGGTGCGGCAGCTGCTCGATACGATGATGGCCAAGAAGGAGAGCAGCCAGCGCGTGGTGCTGGTGGATTTTCCGACTCCCGGGCAGAAGAGCATCGGTTTTCTGACGCGGACGATGACCGATTCGGCGACGGGCGAGTTGCTGGCCGCGGTGCTTCTGCCGAATGCGATCAACCCGACCTCGGCATTCCTGCAGGTCGTGCCCATGTCGCGGGTGATCGAGACGGACCTGACGATGGAGCAGGCGATGAGCATGCTGATGACCGGCGGCGCGGTGGGGCCGGAGACGATCGAGTACTCAGGGCGGGCGGCGCTGGAGAAAGAGACTGCTGCGCGGCAGCAGCTATGAGGCGGCGCCCGCATCCACACCACTCTGAGCTTCGAGCTCCTCTTCGGCCTGTTCTTCGGCCTGCTCGCTTTCGGCGGCGATCCTGCGCAGGCTCACGTCTTCAAACTGCGCCCAGGCCAGACCTACGGGGATGATGCTCAGAAAGGTGACCAGCAGCAGGGTTGCGGCGCAGGCTGTCGCGGCCTCCGGCGTGGCGCCGAAGAAGCTGCCCAGCGCCGCAGCCACAACGGCGATCTGCGAAAACCAGCCAAGTACCGGGAGCTGCACCACGCTCACGGCGCCGCTGATTGCAAGAAGAACGATCGACCTGGGCAGGCTCAGGCCGGCCAGCGCAGGGCTGGCTGTGAAGGCGCGGGCGGTTTCAAGGTAAGAGAGCGTGATGAGCGCCCACATGGCGAGCGAGAGCGAGGCGGCGATGCCGAAGTCGGCAAGATTGCGCACTGCGCCGAGGCCGGCATGGAAGGTGCGAATTTTATGCGCTACGGCGTGGCCGGCCCTGCGCGGGACCGGCGGGCCTTCAAAGAATCGCGCTACGGCGTTGCCGGAGAGGCGCAGCAAAACCAGGATCAGCACTGCAACGATGGTGAGCAGCAGCGCTCCGAAACGGGTGACGATGGAGCCCAATACCGGCGAGCGCTGCATGAGCGGGGCAAGAGCGCGGGCCACGATGCCGGCGTGTCCGCCGGCGACCACTGTCTGCGCCGAGGGCAGCCAGAGAAGCGCAAGCGAGATGAGAATGGCCATGGAGCCGAAGTCGAATAGCCGCTCGACGATATAGACGGCAATCTGCGTGCTGAGCGGAAGGCCGGTTTTCCTGGAGACAAGATAGGGGCGCACGGGATCGGCTACGCGGCCGATGAGCGCGACCGCGGTAAAGCCCATCACCTGCGTGCCGGTGAGCGAGAGGAGCGGAACGCGCTGGTTGTGCCGCAGCAGCAGTGCCCAGCGCGCCGAGCGGAAGACGTAGCCGGCGTAGATGCAGAGGACGCCGATGGCGATCCTGCCCCAGTTGGCCCTGGCGAGCTGGGCGCGGAAAAGACCGAAATCGAAGTGAATGCGGTGCCGGGCCCAGACGGCGATGCCGGCCAGCGCGGCCAGTACGATCAAACTAAGAAGCCAATGGTGTTTTTTCAAGCCTTCTCCGCGGGTACGCGCCCTCTATGAGTGTATGGGATGGCGGGGCGGATGCTTTGAATGGGCGAGGGGGAAATCGAGTGCGCAGCGCACGGGGTGAGGGTCCATGCCCTCAGCGAGCGGCGGTCTGCTCAGGCGCGCTGCCGGCTGCCGCACGGGCTGCGGCCTGGCGGGCGAGCACGCGGCGATTGAACTCGTGGATCACGCAGGCCACGTAGGCCTGGGTCTCGCGGTAGGGCGGAATGCCGTGGTACTTGTCGACCGCCTCCGGGCCGGCGTTATAGGCGGCCAGCGCGAGGGCCAGATTGTCATGATATCGGGTGAGCAGCGCATCGAGATACGCAGAGCCGCCGAGCACGTTCTGGCCGGGCTCGAAGCTGTCGGCTACGCCAAGCCTGGCAGCCGTGGCGGGCATCAACTGCATGAGCCCCCGGGCTCCGGCGCGGCTCACGGCGCGGGCATTGCCGTTGCTCTCGGCCTTGACTATGCTGGCCAGAAGGTCGGCGTCGACGTTGTGCATCTGGCCGGCGAGTGTGAGCACCTGGTTCAGGTCGGCTGAGCTGAGCTTTTCATTTCGGTCGTTTTGGGGGTCAGCCTGCGTGCGGACGAGGGCCTGTCCCCGGGGATCGTCGTGCTGGGGCTGCGCTGTGGCCGCTGGTGGCGGAGGCGGGTCGGGGACGGTCTGGAACCCGGCAATCTGCTCCGGCGCCAACTCGATGTAGTTATCCTCGCCTGGTCCCTGATAGAGGCGCACGCGGCCGTCTACCTGCGCGTGATGAGTGCAGCGCTCGACGAACCCGTTTGTGAGGGTCACAAGCTCCGCGGCGCGGGCGGCGGGCGCCGCGGGCCCAATGGCAGCGAGGGCCGTCGCAGCGATGAGCAGTTTCGTTTGCAGGCGAGAACGCAATCCTGAATAGCTCCTGAATTCTGAACCTGAATCTGGACCCGATCCGGTCCTTAATAACTGGTTCTTCATGCTAAACCGCCCGGGACGCTGCTGCCGCTCTTTTTTCAGGTGTCGGGGCCAATATTCGTTCGAGCACCACGGCCACGCCGTCGTCATCGTTGCCGGGCGCCTGCTTCCAGCCGTTCAGCTTTGCCAGGGCGCGCAGCTCCGCCGAGGCGTTGGCCATGACCACGGCCTGGCCGGCCCACTCGAGCATTCGCTGGTCGTTCCAGTTGTCGCCGATGGCCATCGTCTCGCGGCGGCCGATTCCAAGCCGGCCGGCGAGCCGCTCGAGCGCCGAGGCCTTGGAGACTCCCATCGGCAGCAGATCGAGAATCGACAAATCCCGCGCCGGATACTCGGTGCGGACGCTCTCGCACTCGGCCGCCCACGGGCTCATTTTCAGCGCCTCTTCGGCTTCGCGCATGCGCAGGATGCTGCCGGCTATCATGCCCTGAATCGGGCTTTCGCCATTGGCAAAAGCCAGTTCCAGCGGCTTGACCACTTCGATGGAGTTGCGGTTGGCCTCAACCCAGAGTGCGATGCGCCCCTGCGCCCGGTCCAGATCTTCGAGCACGAGCTCGCCGCGTCCGGGGTGGTCGAAGGTAAACACCATCACTCCAAAAGATTTAAGCAGAGCGCAGATTCCTGCTGCTGTCCGCGCCTCCATGTGGCAGCGGTCAAGAAGCTGGCCGGATAGCGTTTTTACCACTGCACCATTGGACGCAATGACGGGTGTATCCGCTCGGAGGCCGAGATCGGCAAGCAGGGGAGCGGTGTAGGCCACGCGGCGGCCCGTGGCGATGACCACAGCGACGCCTGCCTGCTGCGCTGCCCTGAGCGCCTGCGCGTTGCGAGGGCTGATGGCGGCGCCAGAGGAAGGAAGCAGGGTGCCATCCATGTCGATCGCGATGAGCCGCACGGGAGGGTGCATGGGTTCAGTGTACGAAAGGCAGGCATCAGGGAACAGAGAATCGATGATGCTCCTGCGATATTCTCTCGGTATGGAGCGGATCTGCAGCCAGTGCCATGCTGTATTGGCCGTGAACACGGAAGCCGACTGGTGCCCGGCATGCGGCGGGGCGCTGGCCGAGCGCGCAAACTTGGCTGAAGGCAAAGCCGTAGCCGCGCCGGCCGAGATCGATCATCGCGGCATCGTTTTGCCGCGGCGTCATGCGGTGGGCGGGATCATTACGCCGCAGTAGGGATGCCTGAGTCAGGAACTCGTGTCCAGACCCACAGCTTCGGCCAGCCGCGCCTGGCGGTCATCGAAGGTCCGGAATTTTTCTGCATACAATGCGAGTGCGCAGCCGACGTGCAGCGAGTCGAGCGCGCGGATGCCAGGAGCGGGGCCGTAGCGGCGGGCGAGATCGATCGAGGCTCCCCAGGCATCCTCTGGAAAGTCCGTGACACGCCAAAAGCCTTGTTGACAGTCCAGATTGAACTGCTTCCATAGAACGCGCGCCTGGATTTCCGTGATGCGGGAACGAAAGAGCTGAAACATGAAGCCATTCTTTCAACTGGCGGGTGTCTCGGAGCTGGCGGAGGTTAATGCTCGGCGTGGCTTTAATGTGGTGCAAATTGTGTCACATCGCAAGGTTATTTTCCGCAACCTTCAACGTATCAGCGACTTATCTGTTAACTATTACTCGTACCGCAGCGCCTCGGCAGGCAGAACGGAGGCCGCTGAGGACGACGGATAAAGCGTAGCCAATAGCGAGATGCCGATGGAAACAGCCGAGACGATTACGCCGTCGAGCGCGCGGGGCGCGAAGGGCAGAGTGTCGATAGAGTAGACCTCGGCGGAGAGATGGATGAAGTGATAATGGCCGCCGGCCCAGGAGGCGAGGTAGCCGAGAATCAGGCCGAGCGCCGTGCCGATGACGCTGATGAGGAAGCCCTGCAGCACGAAGATGCGCCGCACCTGGGCGGGCTGCACGCCGAAGCTCATCATGACGGCGATGTCGCGGGTCTTTTCCATCACCATCATGGTGAGGGCGATAAGGATGTTGAGCGCGGCCACCATGACGATGAGGCCGATGACGATGAAGGTGACCACCTGCTCGAGCCTGAGGGCGCGGAACAGCGGCTGATTCTGCTCCATCCAGTTGGTGGTCATAAAGCCGGCGCCGGCGGCTTTTTCGATCTCTGCGCCGATCTCAGGCGCGCGGTCGAGGTCGTCTACGCGGAAGCTGATGACGGAGAGCAGGTCGGGTTCGCTGAAGAGCCGCTGCGCGTCGCTCAGGCGCATGAAGCCCATGGCGGCGTCGTACTCGTAGAAACCTGAGTGATAGATGCCGGCTACGCGGAAGGTCTCGTACTTGGGCGCAAGGCCGAGCGGGGTGAGTTCGCCCTGCGGGCTGGTGACGAGCACGCTGTCGCCAACCTGCGCGCCGATCTGCTGGGCAAGATCACTGCCCAGCACCAGCGGCGGCACGGGCGCATCGTTTTCGCTTTCGCCGGGAACGCCTTCGGAGGGCAGGTTGGCTGTGCCGGGGTTCAGGTCCTGCGCCGAGCCGGAGGTGATGGTGTTGAGGATGGTGCTCACGCGGCGCTCGTCGGCGGGAATGATGCCTTTGACGAGCGCGAAGCCGGCCCGCGGTCCGCGCGAGACCAGCACCTGGCCGTACATGCCGGGCGCGGCGGCGACGATATGCGGGAGCCTGCTCAGGCGGGCGAAGAGCGGCTGCCAGTCGCGGATGCCGTCCGACTGCACGCGCATGAGATCGACATGTGAGGTGGCGTCGACGAGCTTCTGCTCGAGGTCGCGGCGCATGCCGCTGGTGATGGCCAGCGCGATGATGAGCGCAGCCACGCCGGCCGCCACGCCGGCTACGGAGATGGCGGTGACGACGCCGACGACGGCCTGCCGGCGCCTGGCTCGTAGATAGCGGGCTGCAATGTAGAGCTCAAAACGCATGCGCGCCTATTTCCCCGCGGCGGGAATCACGGTCTTTGCCAGGCCGGCGTTGTCGTAGCGGTCGTAGGCGCGGACGGTGATGAGATGCTCGGCGTTCGGTGTGGCGCCGTTGGCCCCGCCATCGACATGGATGCGGAAGTCGTAGTGTTCGTTCTTCGAGTCCGACAGGCGGCCTACGG
>DATGLJ010000100.1:0-4856 GCA_035294185.1 Occallatibacter sp.
TGCAAGGGGCATAACGGAGAGAGTGTAGCAGGTGCGGGGCCGGCGTTGGAAAACCCATCCGCAGGCCGCGCCATTTCTTAGGATGCAGAAGACTTAACTCGATATATCACAAACGCCAGGGCGGTTTGACTCGGCGCTCGGACGAGCCTCGATTGTAACGCCTTCAGTGCAGTCGTATACTAAATTAAGGACCGGAAAAAGCGCATTTTCATGCTGAAGCTCACCAAAAAGGCGGACTATGGGCTCATGGCCCTGAAGTACCTGGCCGAGCATCCGGAGATTCCAGCGCTCAGCGCAAAAGATGTGGCCGATGCATACGGCATTCCCGCCCAGCTTCTGGCCAAGATCCTGCAGCGGCTTACCAAGAGCGGCTTGCTCAAGTCCCATGCCGGCATGAACGGCGGCTATACGCTGGCCCGCGACGCGCGCGAAATCTCCGCCTACGAAGTGATTCACTGCATCGACGGCCCGTTCTTCATCACCTCCTGCACCAAGGGCGCTAAGGGATGCGAGCTTACCCCGAGCTGCACCATCAAAGAGCCGCTGGCGCGCGTGAACGAGACCATTGCCGGCGTGCTGAAGAGCATCAGCATCCACGACCTTGCCGACGCCGAGCACGCTGCAGCGCACGCGCGCGCATCGCACGGGCTGGTTTCATTGACGCTTCAGTAGCGGGACAGTGCAGCTGGCGGAGCCGGTTGCATTGGGCCCGCCGGCTGCTCTCTCATCGGTCTGTTTCCACTTCGGAAGCACGTCGTCGAGGGTTGTGAAAAGGCAAATGACCAAAGGCGTCCACCCGATCGAAATTCCCGAAGGCGTTACGCTGCCTGTTTACATGGACAATCAGGCCACGACGCCCATCGATCCGCGGGTGCTGGAGGCGATGATGCCCTATCTCACCTCCAGGTTCGGCAACGCGGCCAGCCGCAACCATAGCTTTGGCTGGGAGGCGGAGCAGGCGGTCGAAATCGCGCGCGAGCAGGTTGCCCGGCTCATCGGCGCCAGCGCCAGTGAGATTGTCTTCACCTCCGGCGCCACCGAGAGCAACAACCTGGCGATCAAGGGCGTGGCCGAGGCGTACCGCGAGCGCGGCAACCACATTATTACCCAGGCCACGGAGCACAAGGCCGTTCTGGACACGTGCAAGCGCCTTGAGAAGTATGGCTTCCGCGTCACGTATCTGCCGGTGAGGGCCGACGGCCGCATCGATCTCGAAGACTTGAAACGCGCCATCGACGGCAAGACGATTCTCGTCACGATCATGGCGGCAAACAATGAGATCGGCGTTCTGCAGCCGGTGCGGGAGATCGGCGGGCTGTGCCACGAGAAGGGAGTGCTCTTCCACTGCGATGCGGCGCAGATCGCCGGCAAGGCGCCATTCAATGTCATCGGCGATGGCGTGGATATGGCTTCGCTCTCTGCTCACAAGATATACGGCCCGAAGGGCGTCGGCGCGCTCTATGTGCGGCGGCGCAATCCGCGCGTGCAGCTTGCGCCGCAGATCGACGGCGGCGGCCACGAGCGCGGGCTGCGTTCCGGCACGCTGAATGTGCCTGGCATCGTGGGCATGGGCAAGGCCTGCGAGATCGCCATGCAGGAGATGGCGGGCGAAGCGGCGCGGCTCCGCGCGCTGCGCGACCGCCTGAAGGCCAGGCTCGAAGCCGGACTCGAGTATGTCCACGTTAACGGGACGATGGAAGACCGCCTGCCCGGCAACCTGAACATGAGCTTTGCATTCGTGGAAGGCGACGCGCTGCTGATGGCTCTGAACGACGTTGCGGTTTCGAGCGGCTCGGCCTGTACTTCGGCCACGCTTGAGCCTTCCTACGTTCTGAAGGCGCTGGGCCTGAACGACAGTCTGGCCCAGAGCTCTATCCGCTTCGGTCTGGGCCGGTTTAACACTGAGGCCGAGGTAGACTACGCGGCGGCCAGGGTTATTCACGCGGTCCGGAAGCTGCGCGAGCTTTCGCCGCTGTGGGAAATGGCGAAGGATGGGATCGAGCCGGGCAGGCTGGAGCGGCTTTCGCGCTGATGGCGCGGAACCTTACGCGCTGCGCCGCATCGAATTGAGAGAGGTTGTGGGTTCCATTTTCTGCCGGAATGAACCGCCTGGCTGAACGGGATGAAATCATCAGAGGTACAGGAAGATATGGCAAACGTCGTAAGCATCGCATCGAAG
The DNA here is from genome assembly GCA_035294185.1 of Occallatibacter sp. Lineage (GTDB taxonomy): Bacteria > Acidobacteriota > Terriglobia > Terriglobales > Acidobacteriaceae > Telmatobacter. Next base: position 2,180 of record DATGLJ010000100.1, read on the forward strand.
CCCGCTGAGGGCGCATTCGCCGAGCCCCAGGCCGAAAAGTCCAAGCCGCCTGCGGCTCCGCCGGACGGCATTCTGGTCACGGCGAGCGCGGTTGCGCAGATTCGCAAGGCTATGGAGAAGGAGGGCATTTCGCCGGCCGAAGGCGGGCTGCGGCTGGGCGTGAAGGGCGGCGGCTGCTCGGGGCTCTCCTACGCGATGAGCTGCGAAAAGCGCCCGCGCGAGACCGATAGAATCTTCGAGTTCGACGGCGTGCGCGTCTTCATAGACCCCAAGTCCTTCGTCTACCTGAAGGGCATTACGCTTGATTACGAGGCAACGCTGATGCGGCAGGGCTTCAACTTTATCAACCCGAACTCTTCCCGTTCCTGCGGCTGCGGCTCGTCGTTCTCGGTGTAGTTGGGCTCCGTGCAGCCGTTGCGGAAGTGACAGCCGCAATACCGCTTACAGAAATTCAACCGAGAAGCCGGCGCAGCGCGCTGCCTCTGCCTGGCGCCGATCGGCAGTGACAAAGACAAATCCGGTCGGCCTGTTTTCGCAAACCGCAGAGCGGCAATATGCAGGGCGGCGGCGGCGCTGAGCGTATGCGCTTCCAGCAACGAACATGCCAGGGCCGTCAATGCGCCATTCTGGTGAACCGGATGCCGGTGTTCTGTCGGTTCCCTCGCTACCCGCTGCGCGCTGAGTGATCGAACCTGGCTGAGGCCGCGCGACCGGCGAGCCCGGCACAGCCCGCTCCAGACTTCAACCTCGGCCGCCCACCAGGTAACGATCTCGAATCTGGCTCGAAGCTCCTTCGCCTTCGCTGTCTTCATACATTCATTCCAGCGCAACATGACCAACTTAGTCACGTTGCGCCACTTCCCTTCGTTCGCTCCAGCCGAAGGCATTCTCGAAGTGGACGAGATCGTTTTTTCTGCCATCCGAATCCGATCCGAGGTAAACGCTGATCACATCGAAGCGCACCTCCGGAGGGATTTCCTGCGGCAACTGCCGCACGTAGCTCGAGGCCAGCCGCCGCAGCGTGGCGCGCTTGTGGTGATCGACGGCGGCCTCGGCGGGTGCAGCGTCGCGCTGGCTGCGCGTCTTCACCTCAATAAAGCACAGCAGCGTCTTATTCCAGGCGATCAGGTCCACGTCGCCGGGGATATTTCCGGCCGACCAGCGCCGCGCGACTACGGTATAGCCTTTGCGCTCCAGATAAAAGTATGCAGCGTCTTCTCCGTCGAGACCGACGGCCAGGTGCGCCGGTGTGGAGTCGGCGCGCCCGCGCATGGCCGCCAGCCGGCCGGCGATCCGATCCAGGGTGCCCAGCGTTCCGGCGAGGCAGTTCACGCGCATCTTTTTCAGCCATTGCATTGCGCCACCATTCTCTGCTGCCGGCGCGCAGCAGCGCAATCCGGGACGCCTGTGCGAAGGTCCACTCAAGTAAACTTTCAATAGACTCCCGGTGATGCCGAGCCTTCTTAACAAAACCCGCACCACGCTTGAAATGATCAAGTGGGAGCACTCCGTCTTTGCGCTGCCCTTTGCGCTGACGGGGATGCTGCTTGCTGCGCACGGGCTGCCGGCCTGGCGCACGGTCGGCTGGATCGTGGTGGCGATGGTCTCGGCGCGCTCGGCAGCCATGGCCTTCAACCGCTGGGCCGATGCGGACCTCGACGCAGCCAACCCGCGCACCCGCACCCGCGCCATTCCGGCAGGATTGCTCACGCGGCAGTTTGTTCTCGGGTTCACGCTGGTCGCCGTAATTGTCTTTCTGGTGGCTGCGGGCGAACTGAATATGCTGGCGCTGGCGCTTGCGCCCGTGGCGCTGATCGTCCTGCTCGGGTATAGCTACCTGAAGCGCGTTACGCGCTGGTCGCACTTCGGACTCGGTCTTGCGCTGGGCCTTGCGCCGGCGGCTGCCTGGATCGCGGTGCGCGGCAGCCTTGACGCGCGCATCCTGGTGCTGGCCGCGGCCGTTACGCTGTGGGCCGGCGGGTTCGACGTTCTTTACGCCTGCCAGGACTTTGAACACGACCGCGCCGCCGGCCTCTACAGCCTGCCGCAGGCGCACGGGCTCGATGCGGCCTTTCTGATCGCGCGGCTCATGCATCTGGCCATGGTCGCGCTGCTCATCTGGTTCGGCGTGCTGTTCCATTTCCACGCGCTCGGCTGGGCGGGCGTTGCGGTTGTCGCGCTGCTGCTCGCCTGCGAGCACGCCATCGTCTCGCCGCGCGACCTGCGCCGGCTCAACGCGGCGTTTTTCACCATGAACGGCGTTATCGCCACAGTGTTTCTGGCCTTTGTGGCGGCGGATATTTGGGTGCGAAGATAGCAGGAACCGGCCACCCGGGAAACAAGAGACCAGGAAAGCGGAGACCGGGAAGCATTTCGATAGAGGACCGATGAAAATCGCCATCCAGGGAGAGCCGGGTTCGTTCAGCCACGAGGCGGCGCTCAAGTTCGTACCCGGCGCGGAGATCGTTCCCTGCGCTCTTTCCGCAGATGTTTTCGCCGCGCTCTCGGAGAAGAGAGTCGATGCGGCCGCCATTCCCATCGAGAACAGCCTCGCCGGCTCGGTGCTCGAGCACTTCGACCTGCTGCTGACGCACGACGTGAAGGTTATCGAAGAGACGCTGCTGCGCATCCGGCACAATCTCATCGCCATGCCCGGCGCAAAGACTGCCGGGATCGA
>DATGLJ010000101.1:0-4369 GCA_035294185.1 Occallatibacter sp.
GCGATTCTGCGAGTGCTGCGGTGCGGCGGTGTTTGCCGTAACAGCGCCGCAGCTGCCGGGCTGGAGCGAACAGCAGGCTGTCGCCCGGGCGCTTCCGCAGCGGTTCGAGCCGCCGCCCAAGCGGATCGGGCTGGCTATCCTGCTGGCTGCTCTGTTCGGGCCGCTGGGGCTGATGTACAGCTCGGTGCTGGGCGCCTGCTGGATGCTTCTTGCTTCCTGCTTCCTGTATGCCGCGGCCTGCGAGGACTGGCTCTCGAACGATCTCTACTCGCTGCTCATTGCCTGGCCGGTGTGCATTGTGTGGGCGGCGATTGCGGCGGGGTCCTTCAACCGGGACCACAGGTAGCGCGGAGGCCCGGGCGCAGGAGCTACGAAAGAGAGACGGAAAAGCGCATCGATATTTCCGTTGACGGGAGCCCGGCGCGACGGCTGGCGCGGGGGCGCGCAGTCCGACGTACACTGGAGATGTCAGGATTCCCTCGATGAAACGGGCTATTTTCGGTATTTATGCCGCCGTGACGGTGGCGCTGATGGCGTGGGGTTACTACCAGGCGATCTACGTTGCCCCCAACGACGCGATGCAGGGCGAGATTTTTCGCATCATCTACTACCACGTGCCTTCGGCCTCGGTAGCGTTTCTGTTCTTCGGCATCTCGTTTGCCGGCTCGGTCTGTTTTCTTGCCTTTCGGGGCAGCCACCCCACCCGGGCGCAGATTGCCGATGCCTGGGCGCTGGCCGGCGCCGAGGTCGGCGTCGTTTTCTGCTCCGTCGTGCTGGTAACCGGGCCGCTGTGGGGCAGGCGGGCGTGGGGCATGTGGTGGACCTGGGATGCGCGGCTGACCACGACGCTGCTGCTGTGGCTGATCTATGTGAGTTACCTGCTGCTGCGGCGCTTTGCCGCCGGGCCGCAGATGCAGACGCTGGCCGCGGTTCTGGGCATCTTTGGCGCGCTCGACGTGCCCATCGTCTACATGGCGAATCGCTGGTGGCGAACGCAGCATCCGGCTCCGGTCTTCTTCGGCTCGGGGGACTCGGGAATGGATCCCTCGATGGTGGGCGCGCTGTTGTGGAACATTGCGGCCTGGATGGCGTGGGGGCTGATGGTGCTTGGGATTCGCTATTACGTGGAGCGGAAGCGGCAGAAGGTGACTGAGCGCGAGGCCCTTGAGGCGATTGGCGCGCTGTGAACATCCGGCGGGCAAAGGATTTGGCGATGAAGAAGATTCTCTTTCAAGTGGCTGGCGTGGCGGCTTTGGCGCTGTTCGTGCGGGCCGCGTACCTGGTGCTGACCGCTCCGCCGGACCCGGCATTTGCGGCGGCTAACCACGATGCGGTCGTCGCGCGGCTGGACCACCTGTTCCGGCAGGCGGCCTATTCGATTACCTGGGCAATTCAGTTGGGCTACCTGGCCTGGGTCGGGCGGAAGTGGTCAGGCGTGCGGCCGTAGACGATCCCGCCGTAAACCGCCTCCCCATAAGCTCCCCGCTGGACAGTCCGCTGCCTGCCGAATTCCGCCGGCCCGCCGGAAGAAGGGGTAGCGGGTCGGTTTGCAATCGCGTTCCCCCGCGGCTGAAGCCCGGAGGCATTTTGCCTGCCTGATGTACGGGCTCAGGCCCGTACCCTCCAAACTGACTCGCTGCCGGAAGAATGACCCTGCCCCTTTGATCTCAGAAGATCTGCATTGAAAATCGCCGCTGCGCCCCCCCCCGCAGGTAACCAGCGGCATGGTGACCTTCAGTGGAAGGCGAAATACTCTTTGTGGGATATTCAACCGGCCCATACCAGTGGAAAATCGATCAGTAGATAGAAATTGCTCGGTTCGAAAAAAACAGAGAGCATTCGATAAAGGCGCTTAAAAGTTTTCGGTACATTCTTTCCCTGGGTCTGCGTTGTTACAGGTAGATAGATTTATAGATTTTTAGAAGGTCTCTCCTCCGATCCGATCCCGGGATTCGATCCTGGGATCCGCCTCGTTATAAAAGCTTTTTTAACTGGAATGGTGCGGGCGTCGCAGCTCAGGGACGATGCCCGCTCAAAGCTCCGAACGGCCCGGGAACCCGAACTCCGTTTGGATGCAGTTTTCTCTTGCCGCCGTTTTTTTCGAGGAGTGCCGGCATCGGGCGACGGCGCTTTTTGCCGCAGTGGCTACAATCGGCGTTGTGAGTGGAAACGCAGATGCGGTGCTGGCCGGCGTGCGGGTGCTCGATGGCGCAATGGCCACCGAGCTTGAGGCCCGGGGCGCGTGCATTGACGGGCCGCTGTGGTCGGCGCGCGTGCTCGAGGAAGCGCCGGAGAAGATCGTGGCGGTTCACCGCGCATATATCGAAGCCGGCGCGGATTGTATTGAAACCGCCAGCTATCAGGTTTCGCGGATGGGCTATGCGCAGTGCGGCATGACGCCCGAACGCGCCGATACGGCGCTGCTCCGGTCAGTGGAGCTGGCGCGCCGGGCGGCGGAGTCTGCCGGACGGCGCGTTGTGATTGCGGCTTCGCTGGGGCCGTACGGCGCGGCGCTGCATAACGGCGCGGAATACACGGGCGATTATGCCTGCTCGTTTGCCGAGCTGGTCGAATTCCATCGCGAGCGGATCGAGGTGCTGGCGGCGGCGCGCGACGCCCGGCGGCCGGATTTGCTGGCGTTTGAGACGCTGCCCTCGCTCGAAGAGGCGCGGGCTCTGGGCGAGGCGCTCAAAGACCGGCCCGAGCTGCGCGCCTGGTTTTCCTTTACCTGCCGCGACGGCCGTCATGCCGCTCACGGCGAACCGCTGTCCGGCTGCGCGGCCGCGGTCGCAGAGCTGCCGCAGACGGTGGCGATCGGCGTCAACTGCACCCGGCCCGATCTGATTGGCGAGCTGATCGGCGAGTTGCGCAGGGCGTCTGCCAGGCCGGTCATCGTCTATCCCAACTCCGGCGAAGAGTGGGACCGGGAGCGGCGCGTGTGGACGGGAACGCGGGATGCGGCTGCATTCGGGCGGATGGCGGAGGGATGGTTCAAGGCCGGCGCTCAGGCAGTGGGCGGATGCTGCCGGACGGGACCGGAGCACGTTGCGGAGATAGCCCGGGCGGCTAAACCACGATAAGGCCGGCGGTGGATCTGCGCGGCGGTATGAAGCGGCCGGCGCGCGATGCGATCGACAGCTTCTCCTGGCTGAGGATGGCGCGGATCTGGTGGCGGGCGTGCTCCGCCCATGGGCCGAAGCTGTCGATTTTTACATAGGCCTGCCAGTGGCGCAGCGCGGCCCGCGGCTGGCGTCTGCGCTCGTAAGCCAGGGCCAGGTTGTAATGCGCGTCGGCGTAGCGGGGCGCAAGAGCAACGGCCTTTTGGTAGGCTGCGATGGACTCATCGAGCCGCTCCAGCTCGTCGAGCACGTTGCCAAGATCGAAGTAGGCCAGCACGTAATCGGGATCGGCCTCGGTGGCGCGGCGGTAGAGCGCCTCGGCCTGGATGAATTCGCGCAGGTGAAAGTGCAGCGTGCCGAGGTTGATGCAGGCCGGCGCATAATCGGGATCGAGGGCCAGCACCTCGCGGTAGAGCCCAATGGCGCGCTGCTTGTCGCCGGATTCCTCGGCCTGCACGGCACGCTGAAAGAGATCGGCAATTCCGCGCTGCGCCTGCCAGCCGCGCCGGTGCGGCTGAGCGATCTCGCGCACAGCCATGGGCCGGTCGAAACGGCCGGCGTCGAGATGCTCCACGCTTTCGAAATCGAAGAGCAGCTGCCGGCGGATGGGGTCGACCATGGCGCCGTGGTGGCGGAAGGCCAGCCGCGTCCCGGTGCGGACGACGCGCGCTTCAAGCAGAGGATTGGCCATGCCGGCCACGGCCTTCATGGCCTGGATGGAATCGCGGATGGAAGCGGCGGGAACGGAGTTTTCGCGCAGCAGGCGCAGGGTGCGCAGCTGGCCCAGATCCTGGAAGCTGTAGTTCTGCTGCTGGGGAATCAATCCGGCGCGTTCCCAGCCCTGCAACTGGCGGGAACTGATCTCAAGGATTCGCAACACGTCGCGACGGTTGTAGCTGCCCACCCCAAACGCTCCCATAGGTTCTCTATCCGGCCTCTTGCCCATCGAGGGGAGATACGCTCTGGTGCGATTATGCCAAGAGTGTACGTGGATAACCGGTCCGCAATCTGTCCGCGCAAGAAAAAAAGCGTGGATAACCAGTGCACGATCTGGTTCGTCCTGAGCGGGCTGCGGGATTCGAGGCCGGCAGCGGAAGCTGTCCGGGAGCAAGGGCAGGCTGGAGCCGACGATCGGACTTGAACCGATGACCTGCTGATTACGAATCAGCTGCTCTACCAGCTGAGCTACGTCGGCCTGCTGCATCGATTGTATCTTTCCGGCTGGGGAAGGTAAAGTTAAGCGGTGGGAT
>DATGLJ010000102.1:0-19631 GCA_035294185.1 Occallatibacter sp.
TGAAAAATCGAGTTTTCTGCGGTCTCCCAGCATCTTTTTCTGGCGCTACTCCGACCGGCTGCTCGATTGCGTTGCCTGGACCGGCCTTGTGGTTTCGGCCTGCGCAATCTGCGGCCTGACGGAAGCCGGCCCGGTGTGGCTCTCGATGGCGGCGTGGCTGCTGCTGTGGGTGCTGTATCTGTCGATCGTGAACGCAGGGCAGACGTTCTTCGCCTTCGGGTGGGAGTCGATGCTGCTCGAAGCCGGCTTTTTCACCGCATTCCTCGGACCGGCTTCCATGCAGCCATCGATCATTCCCGTGCTCATCCTGCGCTGGATGCTGTTCCGCGTCGAAGCAGGAGCGGGACTGATCAAACTGCGCCATGACCAGTGCTGGCGCAGGCTTACGTGCCTTTACTACCACTACGAGACGCAGCCGCTGCCCAACCCGCTGAGCTGGTACTTCCACCGCATTCCCGCGCCGCTGCATCGGTTCTCGGCGCTGTTCAGCCATTTTGTGCAGATTGTCGTTCCCTTTGCGCTGTTTGCGCCGCAGCCGGCGGCATCGGTCGCCTCCGGGCTCATTGTCCTGCACCAGTTGGTATTGATCGTAAGCGGCAATTACTCGTGGCTGAACTGGCTCACGGTGGTTCTCGGCATCTCCGGATGCAGCGATAGCGTACTGGCCCGGGCTCTGCCGTTCAGCGCGCCGGCGCCTCTGCCGCGGCCGCCGGCATTCGACCTGGCGCTCTACGCGCTGGGCGGCATGACTGCGTTGCTCAGCATTCGGCCGGCGCTTAACCTGGTCTCGCGCAACCAGGCGATGAACCGCAGCTACAACCCCCTCCACCTGGTCAACGCCTATGGCGCGTTCGGGCAGGTGGGGCGTGAGCGCTACGAGATCGTGATCGAAGGCACCAGCGAGCGCATAACCACGCCCGCCACCGAGTGGCGCGAATACGGCTTTAAAGCCAAACCCGGCGACCCGATGCGCAGGCCGCCGCAGGTTGCCCCGTACCATCTGCGCCTGGACTGGCTGATCTGGTTCCTTCCCTTCTCGGTTGCGGTGACGGCGGAAGGAGTCCACGTCTGGCGCTACGAACTGTGGTTCCTGCGCTTCGTGAAAAAGCTGCTGAGCGGGGATGCGGCGACGCTGAAGCTGATGCGGACAAATCCATTTCCGGACAGGCCGCCGGCGTTCATCCGCGCACGGTTTTATCGCTACCGCTTCACCAGCTGGCGCGAGAAGCGGCAGAACGGCGCATGGTGGGAGCGCCGGCTTCTGGGCGAATATCTACAGCCAATCTCGCTGCAGCAATTGAAGAATGTTTAGCGGCGCGTCTCATCCATCGCCATGAAAGCCAGCTGCCTGCTTCGCCGGTTTGCGACAATGGTACGATAAGCCACACTCGGAGCCGGCCGGAGCAGGTTCTGCGCCCGCGCTGACAGGAGCGGTTTTTTGCCAGAGCAGCAGGAATATGCGGCCGACAGCGGATCGGCAAAGACGGCCATGCAGCCGCTGCCCGCCGCTCATGCGCGCTTCTCTCTGCTTCAGTTCCTCAACGACGCTTCCGCCGATCTGCGCAACAAAATCATCGCCATTTATGCGCTGCTGGCCGTCTTCAATGCGGCGGCCTGGCTGTGGGCGGCTGTCGCGTTCCATCGCTTTCCGCTGCTGATGGGGACGGCGCTGCTCGCCTACGGCTTCGGGCTGCGCCACGCGGTCGATGCGGATCACATCGCCGCAATCGACAACGTGACGCGCAAGCTGATGCAGGAAGGCAAGCGGCCCGTCGGCGTGGGACTGATGTTTTCGCTGGGACACTCGACCATCGTGGTGCTGGGCTCGGCGGCCATCGCCGCCACCGCCCTGGCGCTGCAGCGCCACATGGACGCGGCGCGGGCGATTGGCGGCGCGATCGGCACGCTGGTTTCCTCGCTGTTCCTGTTTGCCATCGCCGTGGCGAATATCATCGTGCTGCGGTCGATCTATCGGGCCTTCGTGCGCGTGCAGAACGGCGCTCCGTACGTGGACGAGGATTTCGACCTGCTGCTTGCCAACCGCGGATTCTTGTCGCGGCTGTTCCGGCCCGTCTTCGCCATGATCGGGAAAAGCTGGCACATGTATCCGCTGGGCGCGCTGTTCGGGCTGGGGTTCGACACGGCGACGGAAGTCGGATTGCTCGGCATCTCGGCGGCCGAAGCATCGAAGGGATTGCCGATCTGGTCGATCCTCGCATTTCCATTTTTGTTCGCCGCCGGAATGTCGCTGATCGATACGACCGACAACATCCTGATGCTGGGCGCCTACGGATGGGCGTTCGTCAAGCCGATGCGCAAGCTCTACTACAACATGATCATCACGTTTGTGTCGGTGGCCGTGGCGCTGGTTGTGGGCGGCATCGAGGCGCTCGGCCTGCTGGCCAGCCAGTTCGGGCTGAACGGCGTCTTCTGGGACGCAGTGCGGCGGCTCAACGGCCATTTCGGAGCGCTCGGCTATTTCATTGTCGGCCTCTTCGCCCTCAGCTGGATTGCTGCGCTGGCCATTTACAAGTGGCGCCGCCTCGACGCAGGCGGACTGCGTTGACGCCCGAAGGCGACGCCGGGCAAACCGCGTTCGTCAGACGGCCTGCGGCGATTGAATCCAAATGATCTGTCATCAAGCACTCAGGGACCGGCCCGGCATCTTGAGCATGGCGCGCCTCAAACCCTATCCTCGCTGCATGCCTCGTTTCGCGCCGGGACAAACACTGCTCATCGATGCCGACGATACGCTGTGGGAAAACAATATCTATTTCGAGCGGGCAATTGCCGCTTTTATCGGCTTTCTCGACCATCGCGAGTACACGCCGGCCGAGGTGCGGCAGATGTTGAATTGCATAGAGCGCGAAAACATTCTCGCCCACGGTTACGGCCTTTCCAGCTTCACGCAGTCGCTGGTGAAATGCTTCGAGCGTCTGAGCCCCGCGCCCGTAACCGACGAAAAGCGGGAACGGATTCGCGGATTCGCCAGGGCGATCGCCGAGCAGGAGATCGAACTGCTGCCCGGGGTGGACCGGACGCTGGCCGAGCTCGGCGGACGGCACCGGCTGATCCTGATGACCAAGGGCAATGAGGCCGAACAGGCCGACAAGCTGGCCCGGTCCGGCCTGGCAAAGCATTTTTCCGCCGCCGAGATTGTGGCGGAGAAAAACCCTCAGGCATATCGCGAGGTAATTGCGCGCCACGATCTTGCGCCGGAGAAAAGCTGGATGATCGGCAACAGCCCCAAAAGCGATATCAATCCCGCGCTCGCCGCCGGCCTGAACGCGGTTTTTCTGTTCCACAAGGATACCTGGGTTCTGGAGCATGCCAGCCTCGATCCGGCTCCCGATGGGCGGCATCTGCTGGAGCTCGATTGCTTCGCCCAGCTATGCGACTTCTTCTGATCCCGGCCGGGCTTCCGTCAGCGGACAGCGCGAGCGCCCCCGGACCAGAACATGCGCGCGGCAATGAGCGACAGGCAGAGAGGCAACCGAAAGAGGCGACCCTCATTTAACCGCCGTCTATCTTATTTATTGATGAAGTCGCGCGAAAACGGCCTCTGCAAGGGCCCCTGTTTGACGAATTACCCTCGCTCAACGACAATAAAAGAGTTATCTGCTTCCGACGTGGGCCTGTGGCGCAGCTGGGAGCGCGCTTCCATGGCATGGAAGAGGTCGTCGGTTCGATCCCGACCAGGTCCACCAAAATCCTTGCGAAAACCTCTCTTCCCGGCGGGCCACACTGCAGAGTCTGCGACTCCGTGGCGTGGGAGGCTACTGCCTCTTTTCCGTTATCTGCAGGCCATTTTCGCGAGTTTCGCCGCAGGGGATGGCCCGCGCGGCACGGCGGGACCAAGGAAAGCGCTCGCGTGGCTTTTCCCTCCGGGAACAAGCCTCCCGTCGCCGCACTGAAGAAGACTGCCGAAGCTCTGAAAATGCTTTAGAATCGCTGTCACCGGAAACGAATGGCCGAGGCAGAGGTTGAATACGGAGTTGCCCCGGAGCTGACAGCGGAGATGATCCGCAGCCAGCTCGAGCTTATGGTGCGCGACGAGGTCTTTCGTTCCAGCCGGCGCTCGGTTGCCTTTCTGCGCTATGTGGTGGAACAGAGCCTGGCCGGAATGGCAGACCAGATCAAAGAGCGGGCTATCGGCGTGGAAGTCTTCGAGCGCGATCCCGCTTACGATACAAACGTCGATCACATTGTTCGCACGGCAGCCGCCGAGCTGCGCAAGCGGCTGGCCACCTACTACGTCGACGAACGGCACCGCTCCGAGCTGCGGATCACCATGGTCCCCGGGTCGTATATTCCCCGGTTCGCGCTCCCCGGCGATGCGCGGCCGGCGACGTGGGAGCCGCATGGCGACCAGCCGGAAGGCCGGCCAATCTATGAAATGCCCGGGAGTCATACCGCGCCGCTGCCTCTTCCGGCTGCGCAGCCTGCCCCGCAGCGCGCGGTTTTGGTTCGCCGCGCGCAGATTGCCAAATGGGCGCTTTGCCTCATCGCCGCAGTCGCAGCCGCCGGCTACATTGCTCTTCACCGCAGCAATGCACAGGAGGCATTCTGGCGTCCTGTGCTGGAGACGCCCGGACCGGTGCTCCTCCTGGTTGGCGACCACCCCAACGGCCCTCCGACGCTGCCCGCAGGCGATCCGGGCGGCGTTCCTCCCACGCCGGTTCCCAGCTCGGACACCTCCCGGACCGTGCCGTTCGCCGACACAGTGACAATCGCGGACGTGGCCGGCGTGCTGGAGGCGCATCAGAAGCGGGTTGTGATCCGTCAGGGCGATTCCAGCTCGTTTTCCGACCTGCGGCAGGGGCCGGTGGTGCTCGTCGGCGCCTTTAACAACGAGTGGAGCCTGCGCCTGACGCGCGACCTTCGCTTCAGCCTGGCAATGGATACCGACAGGCAGGTTATCTATATAAGAGACGCAAAATCCCCCGCGGCGCGGAGCTGGAGCTGGGGCATCGACCAGCCCCGGCAACCGGTTACCGGCGCCAACAGCCCCCGGGTGCAGGATTTTGCTCTCATCTCCCGGATTCGCGATTCGGAAACCGGGCACGTCGTGGTGGTGATCGGGGGCCTGTATACCTACGGCACCCAGGCCGCCGGCGAGTTCCTCACCGATCCCGCGTTTATGGAGTCCATCGCCGGCCAGGTCCGCAACGCGAACTCCGCGCGCGTGCTGCAGATTGTGCTCGCCGCCACAGTGACCGACGGCACCCCCGGACCGCCGCGGGTTCTGGCCGTTTCGGCAGAGTGAGATTCCGCGCCGCCTGGGACGATAAATCGCCGAAAATCAAAGCAAAATCGGGGTCTCTGACTGTCAGGGACGGTCCCTGTCTAACGTCTCTACAGGGTCTTTCTATACAACGCTCAACGATCCGCGATTTCGACCGGGCGCACAGGCTCAGAATTCTCCTTGAGAGAAGCCTCAAGACGCGTCCAGCGGAGCAGAGATTGAGGAGGCAACGATGCAAACGAACTGGAAACTCGCCGTCGGCGTGGCAGCCTGCCTGCTGATGCTCGGGACCCCGGCCAGGCTGAAAGCTCAGGGATTCGGAAGCATCAGCGGCACGGTGACGGATTCGACCGGCGCAGTCATTCCCGGCGTGGAAGTAACGGCCATCCAGGCGGCAACGGGAATCACAGCAAAGACCACTACCACTGCGGGCGGCACGTATACCTTCCCGACGCTTGCCCCGTCCACCTACAACCTCACTGCAAGCCGGCGCGGCTTCGAGGTCTACACAGAGAAGAACCTGCAGGTGCGGGCCGATGCCGCCGTAACCGCCAATATTACGCTGCGCGCCGGCGCCGCCTCCGAAACCGTAACCGTAAATGCCGAAAGCGTCCAGGTAGACGTGACCACCGGCACGCTTTCCCAGGTAATCGGCGTCTCGCAGGTAAGCAATCTTCCGTTGAACGGCCGGAATGCGGCTCAACTTACGGAAGAAGTCGCCGGCGTAACGCTGGCGCCGCCTGCCCAGGCCGACCAGGGCAACACCAAGACCTTCCCGATGGTTGTCGCCATCTCCACCAACGGCACGTTCGTGGGCCAGACCAACTACATGCTGGATGGCGGCAACAACGTGGACGAGTACACCAACGTCAACATGCCTTTCCCGATGCCCGACGCGGTGCAGGAATTCAGCATCGAGACCAACAACTACAGCGCGCAATATGGCCAGAACGCCGGCGGCGTGGTCAATATCGTCACCAGGAGCGGCGGCAGCCAGTATCACGGCGACCTGTTCGAGTACGTTCGCAATCGGGCGCTCAATGCGGCAAATTACTTTACCTACAATGCCGCAACCAACAGCAAGACTGTCGATCCGCTCAAGCGCAACCAGTTCGGCGGCACGGTGGGCGGCCCGCTCGAAATTCCGCGCCTGTTCCACGACAAAAAATCGTTCTTCTTCTTCGGCTACCAGAAGACGATCAATCACGGAGCCTCCACCACTTCATCGAACACTCTGCCCAATCTCGCCCAGTTGGGCGAATCGCAGCCGGGACAGGCTCCGGGCACCAATAATCTGGTCTTTTCCGATTGCGTGAAGGATCCGCTGGATCCGACCGGCGCCAATCTGGTTGCCGATTCTTCCTGTCCTGCAAATTCTTCGCACACCTGGAAGCCGGCCGCGCTGAGCCCGGTCACGCTGGCGCTGCTCAAGTATCTGCCGCCCGCAACCGCGACCGGCTCGGTCATCTTCGCCAAGCCGAATTTTTACAATCTGGCCGAGATTACGGCGCGCGTCGATCGGGAACTGACACCCAGGGACAAGCTGACGCTGCGCTACTTCTCCGATGCATTTATTCTGCAGGGCGTGGAAAATCTGCAAAACCTGCTCACCTACCAGGACGGCGCAGCGAACCACTACTACAACTCGCTGATCTCCGAGACCCATACCTTCAGCGACCGCATCGTAAACAACTTTATCGTCAGTAATCAGATCGACAACGATGCCCGGGGGCCGGTCTCAAACAGCATTGACGCGGCCGACCTCGGCGTGAACATCTGGCAGCCGGGCTTTAAGCAGATCAACCAGATTCAGGTTCAGCCGGCTGGCAACTACTTCAATATCGGCGACAATCCGCAGGCATTCTTCCGGCGCGGCAATTACACGCTCACCGACGATATTCATTTCCTGCTGGGACGCCATAACATCGATGCCGGCTATCACGGCGAAGTGTCAAAGGTGGACATCAACAACCTCTTTGAGCAGCCGGGACAGTTCAACTTCAACGGAAATGTCTCCGGCGACCCCATGGCCAGCTTTCTCTTCGGCTATCTGTACCAGTTCAATCAGGCGTCGGGACAGTTCTTCAATGCGCGCGGCAAGTTTCAGGGCGCCTACGTTCAGGACAGCTGGAAGGCCAGCCGCAACCTTACGCTGAACTACGGAGTTCGCTATGAACCCTTCCTGCCGTGGCGCGAAATCCAGGGGCGGATGGGAAGCTTCTTTCCGGCGCTTTGGGCATCGAACACCCACTCGACCAAGTATCCGCTTGCGCCGGCCGGCATGCAGTTTGCGGGCGATCCCGGATTCAACCCGAACGGCGTTGCTTCGGCCTACAACCATTTCATGCCGCGGTTAGGCTTTGCCTACAACGTCGGCGGCGCCGGAAAAACCAGCATCCGCGGCGGCGCAGGCATGTTCTACGACAGCCGCATCAACAGCACCTTATTCAATATCTACTCCAACCTGGCGCCATTTATTACTTCTGTGTCGCTGCAATCGAGCGCCGCAACTTCGACCAGTCCGGCGATATCGATGAGCTTCGCCAATCCATACGGCACCTACGGCATCGCCAATCCATTTCCCGCGCCGCAGCCGCCTCCGCCCACCGCGGCGATCCCTGCGGCCCAGGCATGGCTGACCTACGACCCGTTCAGGGGATTTCACGATCCTCTGGTCTACGACTGGAACCTTGCCCTCGAGCAGCAACTGGCCAACAGCCTGTCGCTGCGGCTGGCCTATGTCGCCAGCCATGGAAGCCATCAATGGGAAGACCTCGAGCTGAATCCGGTCGTAAACGGAACGCGCATCTATAACCAGCCCGGATGTTCGGCCACCAATAGCTGCTATCCGGGAACCATCACGGCCGCCAATACCGGCGGCAATACCAGCTACAACTCCATGCAGCTCTCGGTCGAGCAGCGCGTCAGGTACGGGCTGAACCTGCTGTTCAACTACACCTGGTCCAAAGCGCTCAATAACATGCCCTGGAATCAGGCGGCGACATCCATCGGCAACAATAACTCCTTCGTCTATCCCATCACGGTTCCGAATTTCAAGGCTCTCGACCACGGTCCGGCGGATTTCGACCACCGCAATATCGTCGCCATGTCGTACGTCTACACGATTCCCCGGATCCGCAGCGATGTTCCCAGCGCGGCGCGCTACATTCTGGATGACTGGACGACGAGCGGCCTGTTCCAGTTCCGCAGCGGCGATCCGCTGACTGTCTTCGCGAGCAACAGCAATGCCGATGGATCGAGCCAGAATCGCGACCGCGCCGTGTTCTCCGGAAGCGCGGCATACGGCAGCAGCGCCTGCGCAGCCGGAGCCGCAAATTGCAGGTCATGGCTCAACCCGGCCAGCTTTTCAAATCCCGCAGCCGGCGGCTTCGGCAACGTCGCCAAGGGATCGTTCGTCGGGCCTCGCTATGTCGACTGGGACGCCAGCCTGGAGCGCAGATTCGCATTCACTGAACGGACCAACCTCCTGTTCAAGGCGGAATACTTCAACCTGATGAACCACACCAACCTGGGCGATCCCGGCACGACACTGGGCAGCTCGTTTGGCAAGATCACCAGCACCAGTCCGCAGAACTGGGCAGGCACCGCGCCCCAGAACGATCCTCGCATCGCGCAGTTGTCGCTAAAGCTGATCTTCTGAATTCAGCGCAGCCTCCGGACTTCGGCGCTGCCGCTGCCGCAGAGAAAAAATTCTGCGCTTCTTCGCGCTGCGATTGTCGGCGACGGGGCAGCAAAGACAGGAAGCGTTTCCCAACCAGTTTCTTTCAGGCGCGCGGCGGACAAAGGCGAATTCCATGAAGGCGCAGCAGTGGTTGAAGTTTGGCGATGCCGGTCCGGTTGCTGCGTTATTGCTGCTCATGACGCCGCATACAGGTCCGCAGACCGCGCGCGCAGCGCCTCCACGGCTCGTCTATCACAACCCGATTCTCTTTGCCGATTACTCGGACCCCGACGTGATCCGCGACGGCAGCCACTTTTACCTGATCGCCTCGAGCTTCCATTTTGTGCCCGGCATTCCCATCCTCGATTCCCTCGATCTTGTGCACTGGACGATCGTTGGCCATGTGGTCGATCGGCTGGATATGGACCCGCGCTACAGCCTCATCGGCGGCAACCGTTACGGAAGCGGAATCTGGGCGCCCTCGATCCGCAAACACAACGGCCTGTTCTATGTCTATTTTCCCACTCCGACCGAAGGCATCTTCGTGAGCACCGCAGCCGCCATCAGCGGTCCGTGGAGCGCGCCGAAGGCTGTAATCGCACAGCCAGGCCTTGAAGATCCATGCCCCTTCTGGGACGACGATGGGAGTGCCTACCTGATCCACTCCCGGACCGGCGCCGGTCCGCTGATTCTTCATCGCATGTCTCCCGACGGCCTGCACGCGCTCGACCAGGGCAAGGTTATCGTAGAAGACCGCGCTCATCTGCCTCTTCTCGAAGGTCCAAAGCTGTACAAACGCGCCGGCTTCTATTACATCTTTGCCCCTTTTGGCGGCGTTGACACAGGCGCGCAGGCGGTGTTGCGCTCAAAGAACATTCAGGGCCCATACGATTACCGTGTCGTGCTTGCACAGGGATCGACGCACATCAACGGCCCGCACCAGGGCGCATATGTCGAGACCCCCGACGGACGCGGCTGGTTTGTTCACTTCCAGTCCCGCGGAGCGCACGGCCGCATCGTTCATCTCGAACCGGTGCGCTGGAAAGACGGCTGGCCGATCGTCGGGAAGGATCCCGCGGATACCGAAATCGGTCAGCCGATGCCTTCAGGCCCGATGCCTGTAGAAACGAAGGTCCGCGTCCAGCCAAGGCCACAGACTTCGGACGATTTCGGCGCGCTCGCGCTCGGGCCGCAGTGGGAATGGAATCATAATCCCGACGATGCGCACTGGTCTCTGAGCAGCCGGCGGGGTTTTTTGCGCCTGATCCCGATGCAGGCCGACAGCCTGCTCCGGGCGCGCAATACGCTTACGCAGTCCATGCAGGACAATGCCTTCGACTTCACGGTCCGGCTTGACGCTTCCGGAATGAAAAGCGGCGTTCACGCCGGCCTGGCGATGTTCGAGAAGCTCGCCAGCGGACTCGAAGTTGTGCAATCCGGCGACAGCCGGCGAATGGCATTCTTTCACGCCGGCGAGATCTCCGCCGGCCCGGCGATTGCCCAATCGATCATTCAGCTGCGCGTGCGCGTGCATGGCGACGCGTGCCGTTACTTCTTCAGCCTCGACGATGGCCGCAGCTTCCGTCCGCTGGGGCCGGTCACGCCTCTCCACTTCGACTGGTGGAAGGGCTCGCGGCCGGCGCTGTTTGCCTATACCACGCAGTCGACCGATCCGGGCGTTGTGGATTTTGATTGGGCGCACGACCGGCCGCTGGAACCAAACCCCTGGTGAAGGCCGCAGCCGGCCTGAGCGATGCAACCGGATCTAGTCAGCCGCCGTGGCGCGCGCGAACTCCTGAGCGCGCATCGCTTCGACATCCATCGAAAGCAGTGCGCCAAGTTCGTCGAAATCCCGCTCCCATCGCGGGCGGTCTTCGGCGCCCAGGCCGGTCAGCTCATCGACAGGCGTGCGCAGAAGCTCGTACCAGATGTTCTGCGCCTGCCACAGGTTGGTTTCGAAAGGAAACTCAGCCAGCGTGCGGGCCAGCGTCAGCGCGCGGTCCAGCGTCTCCATCGAGCCTGAGGAGGCCTGCAGCTCCACCATCACGCGCTTCATCCGCTGGTCGGCGATATAGGAGAGCGTCGACGCATCGAGCGGCACCTGATCGGCCCTGGCCAGCAACAGATAGGAGCGCATCTGCGCCGGATCGATCGGGTCCGTCTCAAGCGCATGGCGCAGACCCGCGTTTACGGCGAAGCCGGCGGCCAGCGTAAGGGCCGGGGGCTTGGGAAGTCCGGCCTGCGAAAGATAGTGCAGCAGGCTGGCGTGATCCTGATAGATCGTCGTCAGCGCTCTCTCGATATCCGCAAGAGTCGACTTCAGGATGAGCTGGACGATGCGGCGCTGATCGTCGGAAAACAGCGAAACGAGCGAGTAATCCGCGTGGCCGTAATAACGGTCGAGCAGCCGCATCGCCTCAGGGAAATCGGCACGCTGCACATGCCGGCCCGCCTCCCGCGCGAACTCCTCGAATTTTTCGGAATCGCATTCGGCGTACGGCTTTACGGAAGCGGTGATGTTCTGATCGCCGAAGTGAAGCACCGCGAACGAAAAGCTGGCCGACTGCCCGGTGATGGCGCTCTCGATGCGCGACCGGCCTACCGCCAGCCGTCCGCGACCCGACGGATAAATGTCATAGGAGATGCGCCGCACACGATAGCAGTAAAGTTCGGCTTCCTCCGGGAAGGAGGTAAAAACCGAGCTGATGGCGTAATGCGCGGCGACCTGGCCCAGATGAAGTTGCTTGGTCTGTACGCATTTGCGGTATATCAGGGCGCCATTGCCAGCCGCTGCATCGGCAGAATGCGCCTGCTCCATCCGCTCGACGAACGCCGACTCAAGACCCGCCGCCTGTTCGCCAAATAATCCGCCCGCCAACTGCAGCACGCGCGCCGCATAGGCGATAATCTGCACGGTTTCGATGCCGCCGATGTCGTCGAAGAACCATCCACAGCTTGTGTACATGAGCTGCGCGTGGCGCTGCATTTCCATCAGCTCCAGGGCGCGGATCCGCTCCGCGCTGCTGAGCGGATGATTCTGCTGCTCCCGGATGAATCGCTCCACCGACTCTGCGCTGCGGTCCAGAATCACGTGAATGTATGCGTCGCGCGCGGCCCATACATCGCGAAAGAGCTTTGCTCCTTCCTGTTCAGTGAGCGGCGCGAGCGCGTCGCGCAGTTCGTCGAGCGCCTGGCGCAGGGGGGCGCGCCACTTTTGATCGCAGTTGGGCCGGCCGCCGCTGCAGCCGCAGTCCGCCCGCCAGCGATCCACGCCATGCACGCAGCTCCACGACGTGTTTTCTTCTATCTCGCACTCGTATTCCGGTGGAAACTGCTCGAGAAACCATCCATAGTTCGTCAGCTTCACGGTCTTATCTTTTTCGAGAAGATGAAGACCGTAAGCCAGCGCCATTTCGCCGTGCCGGTGATGGTGGCCGTAGCTCTCGCCGTCGGTGGCCACGCTGGCCAGTTGCGGCTCCGTCGAGTCTTTGAAGCCGGTCTTCAGGCGATTCACGAAGTTCTCGCCGGAATTCAGCAACCCCTCGAATGCGATTGCGCGCGAATTAGGACCGTTATAGAAAAAAACCGCCAGCGATACTCCCGAGTCGAAGCGAACAAGATAAGGCCTCGTCGTATCGACGCTCGCGCCCGGCGTGTCTTCCCATTCCGCTTTCCCGCTGAGAGGCCGCACGCGCCGGCACTGGTGCGGCGCCAGCACCGTGAACTTGATGCCGTGGGCGGCGAGCAGCTCGAGCGTTTCGTTATCCGCGGCGGTCTCGGCAAGCCACATCCCTTCGGGCATCGCGCCGTAGTGCTTCTCGTAATCGGCAATGCCCCAGCGGATCTGCGTCATGCGGTCGCGCCGGTTGGCCAGCGGCATGATGATATGGTTGTAGACCTGCGCCATCGCCGAGCTGTGGCCGCCGAAGTTTCTCCGGCTCTGCCGCTCGCCCTCCTGAATCATGCGATAGGTGCGCGATGCGTTCTCTTTAAGCCAGCTCAGCAGCGTAGGTCCGAAGTCAAAGCTGATGCGCGCGTAGTTGTTGACGATCCGGGCAATCTTCTTTCTGTCGTTGAGGATGCGCGCCGCACCATTGGGCGCGTAACACTCCGCGCAGATGCGCTCGTTCCAGTCATGGAAGGGCGCAGCGGAGTCCTGAATCTCCACCGTCTCCAGCCACGGGTTCTCGCGGGGCGGCTGGTAAAAATGGCCGTGAATGCAAAGGAAGCGTTTGCCCGCAGTGGCCATGCGAATCCTGGCGGCGGCTCGCGCTCTCGCAGCGCAGCGCCGGCCGCATTTGTTTATTTTACGGTGCCGGTCCGCACCGCTTCCGCGCAGCGGCTGCGCTTCAGGCGCGTCCGCCCGGCTGCGTGGAGCGCGCCAGGTCGCAGGCGCGCCACAGGTACCAGCTCGCCACGCTGCGGTAGGGCGCCCAGCGCATGCCGCGCCTGAAGACCACATCCGGCCTGGGCAGGTCGGAGGCTTCGATGGCGCGATGCTTCGGCGTCCTGAGAAACGTGAGCGCATAGCCTTTGCGAATGCCGTAATCGGTCGCCGGCAGCACGTCGGGCCGGCCCAGGCGGAAGATCAGCAGCATCTCGACCGTCCATGGGCCGATGCCGCGGACCTCGGTGAGGCGCTCGACAATGTCGGCGTCGGACATCCTCACGATGGCGCGATGCGACGGCACGGTTCCATCGAGCGTTTTGGCGGCCAGGTCGCGCAGAGCCCTGATCTTGTTTCCGGAGACCCCGGCCGCGCGCAGCCGCTCTTCGGGCGTGTCGAGCAGCGCCTGCGGCGAGGGATCGCCCGAGTAAATCTCGCGCACGCGCCGGTGGATGGTAGCGGCGGCTTTCCCGTGCAGTTGCTGATAAAGAATCGACTCGAGCAGCGACTCGAAGGGCGACGCCGACCCGTCGAGCCGCAGCGCGAACCGGCCTGCGCGCTCGATGAGCCCGGCCAGTTTCGCATCGCGCGCGCGGAGGTGAGCAATCGCCTCGTCGGGATCGAAGGGAAGCCTGCGGATGCGGCCGTCGTTGATCACAGGGATATGCCGGGGCAGGACGATTCTATCGGATTCTTTCAGGATATGCGCTGCCGCGCCTGTACCATGGAGAAAACGATCTTCCAGGGAGCAGCTACGCCATGAAGATGCGGCCGGGTGCGGAAACCGGATTTTTACTGTGCGGCAAAGAGTGGACAGACGGCGAATCCTTCGAGGTGCGCTCGCCCTGGGACCAGGGAATTGTGGGGCGCGTCACAGTGGCCACGCGCGCCGACGCACGCCAGGCCGTCAGCCACGCCGTCGCCAGCCTGCGGCGCACGCGCGCCCTGCCCCGCTGGAAGCGGCGCGAGATCCTCGAAAACGTCACCGATGCTCTCATCGCGCAAAAGGAGCGCTTCGTGCAGCTCATCGTGGCCGAGGCAGGCAAGCCGCTGCGCCTGGCGCGCATCGAGGTCGATCGCGCGGTGATGACTTTCAGGACCGCGGCCGAAGAGGCGGCGCGGCTGGGCGGCGAGAATATTCCGCTGGACCTGACGGAAGGCAATGAGGGCCGCTGGGGCGTCGTGCAGCGCTTCCCGGTGGGGCCTGTTCTGGCGATCACGCCTTTCAACTTTCCGTTGAACCTTGTCGCGCACAAAGTGGCGCCGGCCATGGCCGCCGGATGCCCCGTCATCCTCAAGCCCGCGCCGCAGACGCCGTTTACCGCGCTCGCCCTGGGCGAGCTGATCCTCAAGGCGGGCTGGCCCGAAGATGCCCTGTCGATACTCACGCTTTCGAACGCAGATACCGCATGGCTGGCCGAAAAGGAGGACCGCATCAAACTGGTCAGTTTCACCGGCTCGGCAAAGGTCGGCTGGGAGCTGAAAGCGCACTCGGGCCGCAAGCGCGTGCTGCTCGAGCTGGGCGGCAACGCAGCGCTCATTGTTCACGCCGACTGGCCTGCGCTCGACGAAGCCGCCATACAAACCGCGGCTGCCGCCTTCAGCTATGCCGGCCAGTCCTGCGTCAGCGTGCAGCGGGTGTTTGTGGATCGCGCCATTTTCCAGACCTTCCTGTGGAAAGTGGTCGATTGCGCAGCAAAGCTGCCCGCGGGCAGCGCCGCCGATGAAGCCACCGAGGTCTGCCCTCTCATCCGCCGAAGCGACGCCGAGCGCGTGGAGGCATGGATCAAAGAAGCGGTCGAGGATGGGGCAAAGCTCGTCGCCGGCGGCGAGCGCAATGGATCGGTTGTCGCGCCGACCGTGCTTACCGGAACCAGGCCGGGGATGAAAGTGCGCGATGAAGAGATCTTCGGGCCCGTGGTGCTGATCGAGCCATACGACGACTTCGAGCAGGCGCTGGCCGCGGTAAATCATTCAAAATACGGCCTGCAGGCGGGCCTGCTGACGCGCGATTCAGGCCGCATCCTGACCGCATATCGCGAACTGGAAGTAGGCGCGCTCATCGTCGGCGACACGCCTAACTGGCGCGTCGACCCGATGCCCTACGGAGGAGTCAAAGACTCCGGACTGGGCCGCGAGGGACTGCGCTGGGCCATCGAGGAAATGACCGAACCCCGCATGCTGGTGATGACGGGCGTGGGCCGGTAAGAACAAAGACCGGCAAGCACCGGCCGGCGAAGATAATCATTCGCCGCAGAACGCCAACTTACAGGCGCACCAATGAATCCCGCTGCCGGTGCTGCCTGCAGCGCGCTTCTACTTAGTAGTCTGTCCTGCCGGGTGCTTACTTGGAGTTCTTTGCAGCCTTTGCCCTTTGGGCGGCCCAACGCTTGCGCTGCGCGTCGGCAATCTTCTTGCGCGCCTCGGCGCTCAAGACACGCTTGCGGCGGCGAACTGCGGATTTGGACGGGGCAGCGCTCTTTACCTGGGTTGAAATTCTGCCGACATTGCTCAGAAGCGCGCGCGCCTGAGTAAGCCGTGCTATCTCTGAATCTATTTGAGCCAGGATCGATTCAATCGTCATATCGGAAGCATACAACACCATGGGCTATCCTGAACATAAGCAACTTCCCGGGCTCTTATAAACTTTGCGGCAGTTAGCGCAGGCCGAAGGAAGATGCTCAAAACAGCTTTTTGTTAAAAGCGTCTCTTTCCCGGTCTCCGAAAGACTATGAAAATTCCGAAAAATTCCAGGCGGGCAGTTATCTGTTTACGCCGATCCAGACCGGGGGCGCCCGGCATGGGCCCGATCAATCCCGGAAAGCGCGCCCAAAGAATCTAAGCTACGGCATTTCAAACCGGGGAAAAACAGAAAGGCGAGAGAAGCTACTGCTCCTCCCGCCGAAAACACTTCGCCGCCAGGGTTACGAAGGATACTTTGGCTGGTTATCCCAGATACATCACGTGCACATAGGTTCCCAGCCGCTCGTTGTAGGCCAGATACCAGCCGGGATGATCGGGATCTTCATAAATGATGATGGGGTCGGAGTCCCAGAACCAGCCGGCGGTATAAACCACATCCCATGGCGCAACGCTCCAGTACCAGCCGTGGAACCAGAAACGGCCCGGACCTCCGCCCTCCAGATGCCACACATGCGCGGGCCCGAAGCCGCCGGCAAAGTACCCGTGCTCCCAGGGGTGGTCGAGATGATAGTGGGGATCGTCGCGTCCGGTGTCATGGCCCACCCAGACTCTGCCATCGACGTGCGGCGCGCTGGGATGGCCCGGGTGATCCGAAAAGTTGTGCCCGCTCTCATAGTGCTGAGGAACGCCATGATACGGCTGCGGACCGCGAGGCGGTGCGCCGTGCGGGCCTCCATGCTGGGCAAAGACCGGTACTGCGAGCGGGGCTGCAACAAGAGCTGCTGCGATCAGTGCTGCCTGAGCAATACGCATTGTTTCCTCCTTTTTGCGGGCAGCAGGTCAGTTTGAAGGGTACGGGCTTGAGCACGTCCATCAGTCAGGCAAATGCTTCCGGGCCTCAGCCCCGGAGAGAATGCGATTTCAAACTGACCCGCTGCTCCTTTTTGCGCTGCCTTTCCGGCGCCAGCAATGCCTCCTTGCGTCCCTTGATCGAGCTTCGTGCGCTTACTGAAGGCTGCTGGCGGCATTTCGCCGGACAGGCCATCTACTCTCGATCCGATCTAACCCCGCAATAAATGACGGGTTGCGCTGCCGGACCGCATCAATAATGCGGGTTTCAGCCCCGGAAGGCCTGCGGCCTCGAAACCGGTACGGCCGGGCTGGCGCAAAGCCGCCGGACCTCGGGCTGCAAAGGCCGGCGATCCACAACGATACCTGCGAACTACGCGTGCACCTCGGCGGGCGAGCGCTTCCATGCGTAGAGCGGGAACTGGTTGGCCAGCTCGGCGACTTCGCCGCGGATGCGTTCGAGCGCCGCATCGTCGTTGCGCACATCGAGCGCCCTGGCGATCCATTTGGCGATCTGCCGCATCTCGGCTTCCTTCATGCCGCGGGTCGTCAGGGCCGGCGTGCCGACGCGAATGCCCGAAGGCCTGAGCGGCGGATTCGTATCCCAGGGAATCGAGTTCTTGTTAACGGTGATCCCGGCCTTGCCCAGCGCCGCTTCGGCCTCGTTGCCGAGAATGCCCTTCTGGAAGACATCGACCAGCATCAGATGGTTATCCGTGCCGCCCGACACCAGCCGGAAGCCCGCAGCCTGCAGGCCCTCCGCGAGCGCCTTTGCGTTCGCAATAATCTGCGCCGCGTACGCGCGGAACTCCGGCCGCAGCGCCTCGCCGAGCGCCACTGCCTTGGCGGCAACGATGTGCACCAGCGGCCCGCCCTGCTCGCCGGGAAAGAGGGATTTATCGACGGCCTGCGCCAGATCCTGGTTGCAGATGATCAGTCCTGCGCGCGGACCGCGCAGCGTCTTGTGCGTTGTGGTGGTGGCGATGTGCGCATGCGGCACGGGCGAAGGATGGACGCCGCCGGCGACCAGGCCGGCGATATGCGCCATATCGAACAGATAGATCGCGCCGACCTTCTCGGCAATCTGGCGCATGCGGGCGAAATCCCACAGCCGCGGATAGGCGCTGGCTCCGCCGATGATGAGCCTGGGCTTTTCCTGCATGGCAACCGCTTCCATCTCGTCGTAATCGATGGTCTCGGTATCCTTGCGGACGTGATAGAAGGTGGTGCGGTAAAGCTTGCCGCTGAAGCTGAGCCGGTGGCCGTGCGTGAGGTGGCCGCCGTGCGAAAGGTCGAGGCCGAGAATGGTGTCGCCCGGCTGCAGCACGGCCGCGTAGGCGGCAGCATTGGCCTGCGAGCCTGAGTGCGGCTGAACGTTGACGTGCTCGCCGCCAAAAAGCCTGCGGGCGCGCTCGCGGGCCAGGTTCTCGACGATATCGGCATACTCGCAGCCGCCGTAGTAACGCTTGCCGGGGTAGCCCTCGGCATACTTATTGGTAAATACCGAACCGGCCGCCTCGAGCACAGCCTCGGAGACAAAGTTCTCGCTGGCGATCATCTCCAGCCCCTCGTGCTGGCGGAGCGTTTCGCGGTCAATGGCGGCGGCAACCTCGGGATCAACCTGCGCAAGCGGAAGCGACATGCGGTCTGTCATATTGAGATTCTACGGCAAAAGGCGACTAGGCTGACCGAATGGCTCAGCGGACAACAGAGCGGCGTCCGCTTCGGGCTTGCGCCGCAGGCCTCGGCGAGCAGGGACCCGGAACCACCGGGCAAACCGCGCCCGGCCGGTAAGCTGCGCGCCGGCTGGGCTCCTGCAGGCAAGCTGCCGAATGACCGCCGGTACCCGATCGAAGCGGAAATAATGCCGTTTCCCGCAACTCCTTTTCTCGCCGCGTGTCTTGAGAAGCGTGGGCCGGCAGATGGAAAATGATGGCCCTGGAGGAAGACATCATGACGCGTACGACCCTTGCCCTCGCGACGGCCATCCTGATTACCTCGGGCGCGGCCCTTGCTCAACAGCCTCAAACCCAGCCCAACCAGCCGGCTCCTTCCATTGCCCAGCGCAAAGACAATCAGCAGGACCGGATTGCCAACGGCATCGACAGCGGCCAACTGACGGCCGGCGAAACCAGGAATCTGGAATCGCGCGAAGCAAATCTGAACCGTGAAATCAGAGACGACCGCGCAGGCGACGACGGACACCTTACCGCTCAGGAGCGCGCGCGCATTAACGCGCAGCAGAACAGAATCAGCAAGTCGATCTACAACGATAAACACAACGCCAACGTGGCGCACTATGGCAACAACGAAGTCGGCCAGCGGCGCGAGAACCAGCAGGACCGCATCGCCAACGGGCTGCGCAGCGGAAAAATGAACGCAGGCCAGGCCGCCCGCGATGAAAACCGCGAGCAGGGCATCAACCAGCAGATCCGCGCCGACCGCGCCGGCAACGGCGGCAGGCTGAATAATCAGGAACGGGCTCAGATCAACCACGAACAGAACAACATGAGCCGCAGGATCTACCGGCAGAAACACTGAAGCGGACCAGGGCCGCGGCGTCAGAAAATCCTCCGGCCAAAGCTACACAGCATCGGCGCCATCCAGGGCGCAGCGCAATGCCGGCTGCGCCCTTTTTCTCTTCAGAGCTGCTCGGGCTGCTCGATCCGGTAAGAGAATGGCGGACCATTGCGCCGGGCCAGCCGGCGCAGGGTGAGCAGAAACGCCCGCGCAGCATAGGAAAGCGTCGCTTTGCGGCGGTGCACCACGCGCAGCACGCGCTGAATCTGCAGCTCGTCCACCGGCACGCGCACCAGCGCGCCGGT